>JBEAQI010000087.1:0-3472 GCA_041163965.1 Verrucomicrobiota bacterium
CAAGCGCGAGTTTGTGCCGGCTCTTTCCCGGGCCGCCATCGCCGCAGGAGCGCAGGGGCTTTTCCTCGAAACCCATCCCCATCCGGATCAGGCGCTGTCCGATGGCCCGAATCAGGTTCCCTTGGATGAAGTCGAGGTTATTGTGCGATCCGTCCTTGCCATTCGCGAGGCTCTCAACGGACTTCGCTAGGCCCGGCTGGACCCGCGCCGGTTCCCGTGCGTATCCTGCTCACATGACCGCGCCGGCCAGATTAAAGATGGGCAAAAACATGGCCATGACGATGGAGCCGATGACCACCCCGAGGAAGACAATGAGGGCCGGTTCCATCAGGGTTGAGAGCGATTCCACGGTCGAGTCGATCTCAGCGTCATAGAAGTCGGCGATTTTGTTCATCATACCGTCGACGTTGCCGGTTTGTTCGCCGGCCCGAGCCATGTGCATGACGGCCGGGGGAAAGTAAGCCGTTTTGGCCAATTCGTCGGAGAGCTGACCCCCTTGGCTGATGGTACGCTGGATCTGGCGACAGGCGTTCTCAATGTAGGTGTTACCACTGGCATTGGAAACGATTTCGAGAGCCCGCAAAATGGGCACACCACTGTGCAGCAGAATGGCGTAGGTCCGGCAAAAGCGCGAGACGGCAATCTTTTGGATGAGTTTGCCGATGACCGGGATGCGGAAGAGGACCTGGTCCTTGATAATGCGGCCACGCGGCGTCTGGTTGAAACGACGGAGCGCGAAGACAGCTGCCACCAGCCCCGCCAGCAAGTGCAGAATGTAGCTTTGGAGAAACTCCGACAGGCCAATCAGGATCTGGGTGGGTTTGGGCAATTCCTTGCCGAAGCTGGAGAACATCTCGGCAAAGACTGGAATGACAAAAATGAGCAGGACCTGCACCAGGCCGATCGCCAGCAAGATGACCGCTACCGGGTAAGTCATCGCGCTCTTGACCTTTTTCGTCAATTTGAGGGTTTCCTCAAAATAGCTGGCCACTTTACCAAGGAGTTTGGAGAGACTGCCGGAGGCTTCACCGGCCTCAATCATCGGAACAAACAAGCGCGGAAAGGCTTTCGGGAATTTGGCGACCGCCTCCGAGAAGGCGGTTCCGCCCGAGACGTCCTGGCGCATCTGCCGGATGATCTCGCGAAAGACGGGGAGCTCGGTCTGGTCTTGAAGCGCATCCAAGGCCGAGACCAGTGGCAACCCGGCATCCAGCATGGAGGCCAACTGCTGCGTGAAAACCGTCAGTTGTTCCAGCTTGACCTTCTTGCGCTTGGCCTGCTTTTCGAGCTGGCGTTGCTTCGCAAGGCGTTGGCTTTCCCAAAAGGACGGCTTGGTCGCCATAATCAAAGCCGATTATTCCCCCTCGAGCAGGGCATCGTCGATTTCGGAGTTATCGTAGACGTTCTGGACGTCGTCCAAGTCTTCAAGCATGGAAACGAGGCGCATCAGCTTGCGGGCCGTCTCCTTGTCGTCGAGAGCGGTGAGGGTCCCCGGAATATAGGCGATCTCCGAGCTGTCCGCCTGAATGCCGGCGGCTTCCAAGGCGGAGGAGACAGAATCAAAATCGGCGAGCGCGCAGCGCATTTCAAAGTGGTCGCCATTGTTGATGATGTCCTCGGCCCCGTTTTCCAGGCCGATTTCCATGAGCTGGTCTTCGGTGGCCTTGTCGGCACCGATGAGGAATTGCCCTTGGCGCGTGAAAAAGTGCTGCAGGGCACCCGGGGAAGCAAGGTTGCCGCCGCATTTGGAGAAGGTTGAGCGCACCTCGCTGGCGGCGCGGTTTTTGTTGTCAGTGGTGACTTCAACAATGATCCCGATGCCACCCGGGCCATAACCTTCATACAGTAACTCGAAATATTCCACCCCCGGCAGTTCTCCGGTCCCTTTTTTGATGGCCCGGTCGATATTGTCGGCGGGCATGTTGGCCGTTTTGGCCTTGTTGATAAAGGTCCGCAACCGCGGGTTGAATTCCGGATCGCCGCCCCCATTGCGCGCGGCCAGCGTCAAGTCCTTCGAAATGGCGCTGAATATTTTGCCGCGCTTGGCATCAATGGCGGCCTTGTGACGTTTGGTGGTGGCCCACTTGCTATGACCTGACATAACTTTCCTTTAAGTAAAGAATTGGTCTGGTTTTCAAGCCTCGCGGCCGTCTTTTTTGGGGGATTTCTTCTTTTTCTTGAGGAGCGGTCCGGGACGAATGCCCCCCTTCTTGCCCTCTTCCATTTCGGCGATTTCCTCCTCAATGGCGACGTCCTCCTCATCCCGCTTCCGGTTGGTGATCCATTGCTGAAAAATGGAGAACCCGTTGGTGGTGGTCCAGTACAGGACCAGACCGCTCGAGAAATAGTAAGTGAAGGGAAAGAAGATGAAGGGCATCCATTTGATGACCTTGGCTTGGGCATTGTCGATGGACGGCTGTGGCATCATCTTCATTTGAAAATACATCGAAACCAGCCAGACAAAGGGGAGAACGTTGATGGCCGATCCCAGAAGCGGGTAGGGACCGCCCGGCAGTGGAATGCTCGCATCCGGCATCGACAGATCATTCATCCAGAGAAACTCCGCGAAGCGCAGGTCGGAGGAGTTGCGCAGCAGGTTGAAAAAGGCGATGAAGATCGGGAACTGGAGCAGCACCGGCCAACATCCCGAGAGCGGGTTGATTTTGTGCTTTTTCCAAAGCTTCATCATTTCCTGATTCAGCTTTTGCGGATTGTCCTGATATTTTTCGCGGATCTGCTGCAGGGGCTTCTGTAGCTTTTGCATGCGCTTGCTGGCGCGGGCCGCCTTGGCCGTGAGGGGCCAGAGCAGCAAGCGGATCACAAAGGTCGTAAGGATGATGGCGATGCCCCAATTGCCAAAGACGCCCTCAATGCTCCCGAGGAGGGTCAGGAGGGCTTTGGCGACAAAGCTGATGAGCCCCAGAAACATTCCCAGAAACCATCCCAACTGCATCACTTCGTCCTGCTTTAGCCCCAATTTCTCTAATTGGTTTAGATTTTTCGGGCCGGCATAAAAGTTGCCGGAGAGGGTATAGGCCTGACCCGGACCAATGACCGGGATGGGAAACTCAAGGGCGGCGGTCACCCCCATCGGAATTTTTCCGGTGCTCGGGTTGAGCGGGAACCGGTGACCACGGGCAACGATGGCCTCGGCCGGCTCCTCAGGGGTGAAGATGGTGACAAAAAACTGGTTTTTAACGGCACCCCATTGAATCAGGCCCCGCTCTTCGATGCGATCCTTGGGCTGTTTTTTAAAGAGGAATCCGCCTCCCGCGAATTTGCTTGCCGGAATATTGTCGTAGTCGCCGTTCATGAGGTAGGAGGCGTTCAGATTGAACCCCATGTAATCGGCATCGGTCGGAGCGGCGGTCCCGAGGTTGATAAAGGCCGGTGGCAGGCTCAGGGCCTGAGCGGTGGGATTCCGGAAGGTCGTTTGGTGCGCCACGAGGTAAGGATTTCCCTCGTTGCCATT
>JBEAQI010000088.1:0-2586 GCA_041163965.1 Verrucomicrobiota bacterium
AGTGAACGCAGCGACTGCCGTCACTTTGATATTCACCGGAGCACCTTTCAGTATCGGGCGAAGGAGCCGGATGCGTGGCTGGCGAAGTTGAAAAAAGCTCTGCGGCGAGTGTCACGAAAACATCCAGAGATGGGATCCCCGAGGATTTTCCGATTGCCTAAGGGCGAGGGCTGGATAGCCGGCGCCCAGAAGGTCCAGCGCCTTCGCCGGGAACTCGGACGGATGGTTCCACCGAAGAAGCCAAGGAAGCGCCGCCAGAGCATCTCCACGGGTCTGCCGACCACAGCCACCCATCGCAATCATGGGTGGACTTGGGACTTTGTTCACAACGTGACCATGCGCGGAGGCAAACTGCGGATGGTGACTGCTCTGGATAAGTACACCCGAGCGTGTCGATGCATCCATGTCGACCGCAAGATCAATGCCGGGAAGGTTTGGCAGGTCATGGCCCGCCTGATCGAGCAATATAAAGCCCGGGAGCACATCCGCAGCGATAACGGCCCCGAGTAGCGTTGCATCCTTCAAACACCCGAAAATCGCACTTTCTTCCTTGCCCGATTTCCCATTTGCGGTCCATTAGCCATCTTAATGAAGAAGCTGCTTGCCGCCAACAGGAGTGAAATCGCGGTCCGCATCATGCGGAGTGCGACGGAGCTAGGAATGAAGACCGTGGCCATATACGCCCAGGAAGATCGCTTTGGGATGCACCGGTTCAAGGCCGATGAATCCTATCTGGTGGGCCGCGGCAAAGGGCCGGTGGCGGCATACCTCGATATTGACAGTATCGTCACCCTGGCACGGGAGAAGGGCGTTGATGGGGTTCATCCCGGATACGGATTCCTGTCGGAGAATCCGGCCTTTGCGCGGGCTTGTATCGAAGCCGGCATTACCTGGATCGGCCCGCAACCGGAGATGCTGGAAAAAGTGGGCGACAAGGTCACGGCGCGAAAAATCGCCACCGAGGCGGGGGTACCGGTCCTTCCTGGCACCGACGACCCGGTCCGGGAGTACGAACTGGCGCTGGCCACCGGCAAGGAGATCGGCTTTCCGCTTATCATCAAGGCGGCCTTTGGCGGCGGCGGGCGCGGCATGCGGATCGTCCGGGAAGAAAAGGACCTCAAAGCCCTCCTTGCGGAGGCCCAAGGCGAGGCCGAACGTGCCTTTGGGGATCCCAGTGTCTTTCTTGAGCGCTACATCGGCCGAGCCAAACACATTGAGGTCCAGATTCTCGGAGACAAGCACGGCAACGTGGTGCACCTGCACGAGCGGGACTGCTCGGTGCAGCGGCGCCACCAAAAGGTCATTGAAATCGCCCCATCCGTAAACCTGCCGGAAAGCACCCGCGCGGAACTCTGCGCGGCCGCCGTGCGCATCGCCCGTCAAGTCCAGTATGAAAGCGCCGGAACGGTGGAGTTCCTTCTCGATATGGATACCGGGGAGTGGTTTTTCATCGAAATGAATCCGCGTATTCAGGTCGAGCACACCGTCACGGAGGTGGTCACCGGAATCGATATTGTCCGCTCCATGATTCTTATTGCGGAGGGCCATTCCCTCCATGGCGAGGCCATCGGGATTCCGCAGCAGGAGGACATCCGGTGCAATGGAGTGGCGGTCCAGGCCCGGGTCACAACCGAGGATCCGGAAAACAATTTCATGCCCGACTATGGCAAGATTGTCAGCTACCGGTCCGCGGCGGGCTTCGGGATACGGCTCGACGGCGCCATGGGCGACACCGGTTCGGTCATCACTCCCTTTTATGATTCGCTCCTCGTCAAGCTCACCGCCAGCGCGGGCAACTTTGAGACCGCCCTTCAGCGGATGGACCGCGCCCTCAGGGAAATGCGGATCCGCGGAGTGAAGACCAACATCCCCTTTCTCGAAAACGTCATTCACGACGACACCTTCCGTCGTGGGGAAGCCAACACGACCCTCATTGACACCACCCGCTCCCTGTTTCAGTTCAAGGCCCGCCGTGACCGGGCCACCAAGCTGCTTAACTTCCTCGGCGATGTCACCGTCAACGGCAACCAGCAGGTCAAGGGGCGCGAGGTCCGCTCGTTCCCGCTCCCGCTCATTGTACCGGATTACGACCACCGCCAATCTCCGCCTCCCGGCGCGCGGCAGCGTCTGTTGGAAATGGGGCCCGAAAAATTCTGCGAATGGACCCGCCAGCAGAGCGCTGTCCAGGTGACTGACACGACTTTTCGCGATGCCCATCAAAGCCTTCTTGCGGCGCGGATGCGGACCATTGACATGCTGCGCGTTGCGCCGGCCATGGCCCGGCGCACTCCCCAGCTGTGGTCCATGGAAATGTGGGGCGGGGCCACCTTCGATACCTGCATGCGCTTTCTCCGTGAGGACCCCTTCGACCGGCTTCGTCAACTGCGTAAACAGGTCCCCAACATCCTGTTCCAGATGCTTCTGCGCGGCGCCAACGGGGTCGGGTACTCAAACTATCCGGACAACGTCATCAAGGGCTTCACCCGGCACAGCGCCGAGGCGGGCATTGATGTCTTCCGGGTCTTTGATTCGCTGAATTACCTCCCCAATCTGGAGGCCGCGATGAGCGCCATTCGGGAGGAAACC
>JBEAQI010000089.1:0-6855 GCA_041163965.1 Verrucomicrobiota bacterium
CGGGAACAAACCATTCCGCGTCGCGGATGGCGAGGCTATTGGCAAAGACCACCGGAGAGCCGGGGCCGATTGCGTCTGACAAGACCCTGTGCACCGTTCCTTCAAAGAAAACTGCGTTCTCAGCGAGACATACCTGCAACGCCGCCTCCATGGCGACATCGCGATTGGCCCACGCCCGGCCATAGGCGCCGGGCTCGACCTGCAATTCGTTAACGGTATCAGCAAGGGAAACGCCCATGTCCACCATCCGGCCTTGGAAAGGATTCATCCCACGCTTCCCGGAACCGATTTGGTAAAGGGGTAAATCCAAGGCATGGAGGCGTTCGCGCAGGACCTTGCTGGTGGGCGGCTCTCCCCAGACCAAAGCCGCCTCCGGCGCCAGGCCATCCCAAAGGTCGTCGCAGCGAGCGAGCCGGTCGTAGTGGGAAATCAGCGTCAGGCCATCCACCCGGGCATGCCGCAAAGGATTGCAGCCATCCGCCAGCACCGGAACCCCTGTGCGTTGCAGAAAGGCCACCAGCGCCGCCCATTCTTCGGGCTCCTCACGACCAGCACGTGGCCCCGCCAACAGGACGGTCCGTTCCGGTAGTTTCGCCAAAGTGCGGCCGCCACGGGGAGACCGCTGAACAGGTCCAAGGCCCTCCCAAAGGCTCTCGGGCAAGCTCCATGGACTGTTCGAGAAAAAGGGCTCCCTGAACGGGCAGTTGACCTGAACGGGCCCAGCCGGAGCGCCAAAGGCCGCCTCCACCGCGCGGCGGAGGATCTCCCTGACCTGCCGCGCCAGACGGAGGTCCGCTTGCGGCACTGGCAATTGCGCGAAAAAGCGGGCATATCCACCAAACAGCTTGAGCTGGTCAATGGTCTGTCCGGCATGGCAATGCTGCAGTTCGGGCGGACGGTCCGCACTGAGAATAATGAGTGGCAGGCCGCTTTCGGAGGCCTCGATGACAGCCGGGAAGGCATGGGCGGCAGCAGACCCGGAGGTGCAAATAAAGGCCACCGGAGCCCCCGAGGCCTTCACACGCCCAAGCGCGTAAAAGGTGGCTGAGCGCTCGTCGGGGATGACCGTCACGGAGGCGAGGCGGGACGCTGCCACCGCCAACGGAGTGGAACGGGAACCGGGAGAAATCACAAAGTGAGCCACCCCACTGCGTTGCAGGACCCGCACCACCAACTCCCCAAAGGCCTCATTGGCCCGCCCCGCTTCAATCTGTAAGCCCTCGTCCATAATGGAATGCTACACCGCGTTCCCACATTCGCAACAAGCGCTCTGGCTTAAGGATTGCATCGCTGAACAGGCTCCTGCAAAACGTTCTTCATGGTTAGACATCGTGACGCGAATCAGCTCCAGAACTCAAGATGAAACTCCCCACCCGCCCTTGGAAACACCGCCATCTTATCTCGATTGAGGCTCTGGAAAGGGAGGAAATTAATACCATTCATGCCCTCGCCACGCGTTTCAAGGAGGATGGTGGCGGGTCTGCTTCCGCCCTCCCCAACCTTAGGGGAAAAACGATCCTCAACCTTTTCATTGAGCCGAGCACACGGACCCGGGTCGCCTTTGAGATTGCCGCCAAACGCCTTGGGGCCGATGTCACCCTCGTCGAGGCCGCCGCCTCCAGCCTCACCAAGGGCGAAAGCCTCCGCGATACCGCCCAGGTCGTCGAGGCCCTTCAGGCGGACGCGGTTGTCCTCCGCCACAGAGCAGCGGGTTCGGCCCTCTATCTGAGTCGAATCCTCGGCATTCCTGTCATCAACGCCGGGGATGGCGCGCATGAGCACCCTACGCAGGCCCTGCTCGACACGTTTACCATGCGCGAGGCCCTCGGACACGACCTGACCGGGAAAAAGGTCACCATTCTCGGAGACATTCTCTTCAGTCGGGTGGCGCGCTCGAACATTTTTGCCCTCTTGAAGCTGGGGGCCCACGTCACCGTCTCCGGTCCCGCAACCTTGGTGCCCAAGCAGTTTGAAAACCTTGGCGTGACCGTCGACTTGAACCTGCGTTCGGCGCTGGCTGATGCCGACGCGGTGATGCTCCTGCGCATTCAGCATGAACGCCAGACATCCACCCATTTTCCGAGCCTCGCGGAATACAAGAGCCTCTACGGTCTCAATCAGGAACGGGCCAGCTGGCTCAAGCCGAACACCATCATCATGCATCCGGGACCCGTGAACCGGGGGGTGGAACTGGATTCCTCTCTCGCCGACAGCAGCCGGTCCGTGATCCTCCAACAGGTTGCCAATGGCATCTTTACCCGGATGGCCGTCCTTTACCTTTGCCTCAACGCGGGGCACGAACTCTCTTTATCATGAACCCCCTTGTCATTACCAATGGTCGAATCATCGATCCCGCCAACGGTCGGGACGGAATCGGCGACCTCTTTGTCCGCGATGGCCTGATCGCGGATTCCCTGACCGATGCGGAGCGGGCCGCGGCTGAGATCATAGATGCGAGCGGCCTCGTGGTCTGCCCGGGATTTGTCGACATTCATGTTCACTTCCGCGAACCGGGGCAGACGCACAAGGAGGACATTGCCAGCGGGACGCGTGCCGCCGCGGCCGGTGGCTTCACTTCTGTCGTTTGTATGCCCAACACCAGTCCGCCTGCTGATAATCCGGGAACCATCCGCCGGATCCAGGACTCCATTGGCCGGAACGCGTGTGTGCGGGTCTACCCGACAGGATGCCTCACCGTCAACATGGCCGGCGAACAGTTGGCCCCCATCGGATCGCTCAAGAACGAGGGGATCGTCGCGGTCACTGACGACGGGCTCTGCGTTCAGAACAATGAAATCATGCGTCGCGCGGTGGAATATGCTTCCATGTTCGGCCTGCCCGTTCTCGACCATTGTCAGGACGCCAGTATGACCCGCGGATCCGTCATGCACGAGGGAGACTGGTCCCTTCGGCTGGGCCTGAAAGGCTGGCCCAGCGCCGCTGAAGACATCATCATTGCCCGAAATGTGGTCCTCTCCCACCACATCGGGGCGCCCATTCATATGCAGCATGTCAGCTCCACTTACGGAGTCGACATTATCCGCCGGGCCCGTCGGCGGGGCATTCGGGTCACTGGGGAAGCGACCCCCCACCACCTCTTCTTCACCGATGCCGATTGCCGGGATTACAACACGCTCTTCAAAATGAACCCGCCGCTGCGGACAGCAGAAGACCGCGAGGCCATCATCGAGGGCTTTCTTGACGGCACCCTCGCCATCATCGCCACCGACCATGCACCGCACACCGCCGATGAAAAAGACCGGGAATTCGACGACGCGCCGTTTGGCATCATCGGGCTGGAGACCGCTCTTGGGGCCTGTCTCGAAGCGCTCGTGCATTCAGGAAGGTGCCCGCTCAGCCACCTCATCGGGGGCATGACCCACCGACCCGCCGAAATCCTGAATCTCCCGGCAGGTACTCTTTCAGTTGGTGCCAAGGCCGATATCACCCTCTTTGATCCGGATGCGCCCGTCCGCGTCGATCCGACAAAATTTCAAAGCAAATCTTCCAACTGCCCATGGAACGGCATGACGCTCCGGGGGAAAATCTGTCGGACCCTTGTTGAAGGGCGCACCATTTGGGACGGCCAGCGAATCGTAGCGCATGAGTCCTGAGGAGCTGACAGACTGGCTGTTGGAGCGGCCCCTCTTCATGGGCTATGTGATCCTCCTCTTCGCTGGCAGCCTCGCCGCATTTTTAAGCCTCACGTACCGCATTTACAGAAGGGGCGGCCTGAAAGGGCGCCATGTCTCAGCATGGCCCTTGCAGCCGTTGGATTTCGGGCTGTTTTTGGTCGCCCTGATCCTCTGGTTTGTCCTTTCGGGGAGTTTTCTCCTCCAAGCGCACCGCCTCGTGACGGGAGAAGAAACGGCCCCGACCTCCACCATCATCGTTTTGGGAGGCCTTCTCTTGCAAGGAGGCATGCTCTACATTTTCCTGCGCTTCCGGTTTCATTTCCGAAGCCCCAATGAAGGCCCGCTTAGTCCGCGACTGATGTCACCGTTGGCCTCCCTTCTGCATGGAGCCTTTTATTTTCTGGCGGCGCTGCCCGTCATTTACGGCGTCGGCTTTGTCTGGGCAGGCTTTCTCAATGAACTGCAACGCCAAGGCTTCGAGATCAATCTGCCCCCGCAGGATGCCGTTCTGCTCTTTCAGGAAACGCGTGAATCATGGGTCTTTTTCAGCTTGCTTGGATTGGCGGTCATCGTCGCCCCACTGGTGGAAGAGTTGGTCTTTCGGGGCGGGATTTTCCGTTACCTCAAAGGGCGATTTTCGATGCCAGCGGCCATCCTCATCAGTTCGCTCCTCTTTGGCGCGGTTCACGGAAACCTGCAAAGTTTTCCGGGTCTGGTGACGGTGGGAATTTGCCTCGCCATCGCCTACGAGTTGTCGGGCAATATCAAAATCCCGATTGTCTTCCATGCGCTCTTCAATCTGAACTCGGTCCTCTGGATCCTTCTCCTTCCACCTGAGTTGGTTCAATAACTGGCATGGGGCCCTTCACGGACAATCCAGCGCTGAGCATCTCCAGCCTTGGGGAAAAGGCCCTGCTCGCGCAGATCCGCCTCTGGTTGGGAGAGGCCGCCCCTCCCTCCCCGGCCGGTATGGGCGACGACTGCGCGGTCTTTGCAATGGAGGCCAACGCCTCCGCCCTCCTCACCACCGATAGCGTTGTCCTCAATCGTCATTTTTTGGAGTCGGATCCACCCGCCCTCGTGGGACGCAAATTACTGCACCGCAACCTCAGCGACATTGCCGCGATGGGGGGAATCCCGCTGCGGGCTGTCATCGCCGGATTTCTTCCCCGCACCGTCAGCCTCGCGTGGCTGGAGGCCTGTATTCGGGGCCTCGCCGCGGAAGCGCTCCGGCACAAGGTCGATATCATCGGAGGCGACCTCACTGAAACGACTCATGACCTCGCCTTGAACATGACCCTGCTCGGAAACGCAACCTCCCCACTGATGCGCTCCGGAGCAATGCCAGGAGACCATATCGGGGTCACAGGTCCGCTCGGCGGATCCCGCCTCGGCCGACACCTGCGCTTTGCTGCCCGCCTTGCGGAAGGCCAGCAACTGGCGGCCCTCCCCGGCATCCATGCCTGCATGGATATTTCCGATGGCTTGGCCGTGGACCTGCCGGGCATGCTTAGCCCGGATTGCTCCGCCGCCCTCGACTTCGATGCCATCCCCTTACACCCGGATGCTCTTCAAGCCAGCCACCTCTCCGGCCAGCCGCCTCTTTGGCATGCCCTCCACGACGGCGAGGACCACGAACTCCTCTTCATGTTCACGCCGGATACCGCCCAAGATCAGCTCCCGCCCCATCACTGTATCGGCCGCATTCTTGATCACCCGGGAGGCTTGCTGCTGGATTCTAAAACCGGTGCACCCATCTCAGACCAACATGGCTATGAGCATTTTCGATGAGCTGAGGAAGGGAATCCCGACCCGCCTCCCAGAGGAAATGGAAGCGCTGGGCGCTGAATTGGCCAACGCGCTCCCAGATAACTGTCTCGTGGCCCTCCATGGAGATCTGGGCAGCGGAAAGACGACCTTCATCAAGGGCCTTGCCCGGGGACTCGGCGTCACCCACACCGTCACTAGCCCGACCTTTAACATTTTTTCGCTCTATCAGGGCACCCGACAGTTGCTTCATATGGATGCCTATCGCCTCCATGAGCCCTCCGACCTGGAGGCTCTCTGCATCGACGAATTTATCCGACCGCCCTTCATTATTGCCATCGAGTGGCCGGAAAACGTCGACCCCTTCATGGAACACCTGCCCCGCTTCGACCTTGAATTCACCATCGATCCAGATCATCGGCATCGGTTGATGCTGCAATAGGCCTGGCCATTCTTTAGCGGAGCGCCAATTCCTCAGCATCAACCCAGCCTAAACCGAATGGGGCGTAGATGGGCCCCAAGAGTGGCAGATCCGCTATTGTGGAACCGTAAGCCACGGTAGGTGAAGTTCTCAAAACCGGAGTGGGTGTGGCCGAAATAAACGTGCCTCACCGAATCATCGGGCAGCCAGTTTTCATTGCTCAGATAACGGACAATACGAGCCGCCAGCAACCGTTTGGGAACCATCGTGAAAGCGAGTCTGGGCAATGTGGACCGGTGCAAGGCCCCGTGCGCCATCCGCTGCCAGCGGTAATCGGAACGAGGACGCCCCATCTGTTCACGAAAGGCCCGTACCGCGGCATTGCTGGACCCGGCATGGACCACGTCGCCGTGTAAAAACAGGCCGGCCTCCATCCGGCACACAAATTCATGCCAGTGGAATGAATGATGCCGCTTGGCAAGCCGCTCCAAGGCAGCCTGAAAGGGAGTCACGGCATCGTGGTTGCCCAACACATAGTGAACCTCACAATTGGGGAGAACCCGCAAAAGATGCTCAATCTGGCGTTCCGCCACGGCAACGCTTGGCAAGACCCCCGCATGCTGGGACCACTTGAAATCGAAAATGTCTCCGTTCAGGACGAGCACGTCAATGCTCCCCGCCAAGGTCTCCAACTCCTCAAGGAAATCCCTTGAACGGGAATGGTGACTGAGCAA
Source organism: Verrucomicrobiota bacterium (assembly GCA_041163965.1). Taxonomy (GTDB): domain Bacteria; phylum Verrucomicrobiota; class Verrucomicrobiia; order Opitutales; family Oceanipulchritudinaceae; genus Oceanipulchritudo. The sequence goes on from JBEAQI010000089.1 coordinate 6,558, forward strand.
ATGGAAGTCGGAGACTGTCAGGCCAATTCGCATTGCCAGACCAGTGAGGGGGTTCAAAGAACCGACGTGGGAAACGGTAACGGACTGTTACCAACCGCCGCCTTTGGCCACGGCCTGTCGAAAGGGGTCCTATTTGCCATTGTAGGCGTGCTGAAACTCATGGAGACGCTCGCCCAACTGGGCAGCCTCTTCAAGGGAAGTCCCCTGCTTGCACTTCATGGCAAGCACCATAAGCTCATGAGCCAAATCAACCAGCTGCCGGTAACCCTCGGGATCGCTCTCCTTCTGGCCAAGTTTG
>JBEAQI010000090.1:0-3409 GCA_041163965.1 Verrucomicrobiota bacterium
ATGGGTGGTAGCAGGGGGCGGGATTGAACCGCCGACCTCAGGCTTATGAGTCCCGCGCTCTAACCATCTGAGCTACCCTGCCGTACAACGGGTATGACGTTCACCAAAAGGCCCGTTGGATCAAGTCAAAATCTCGATTATTCGAGCAAACCCCACCCTCCCCACCAAAAAAACACCACCGGTTTCCCAGTGGTGTCGCAGAAAGGAAAGAAACGCAGAGCCTTAGGTCGTGGGCACTTCCTCGATGGTCTTCAGGATCCGCCCCACCACCTTGTAGGGATCGCCTTGGGAGTTGGGACGACGATCCTCAAGGTAGCCCTTGTAATCATTCTTCACAAAACTGTGGGGCACCCGGATCGATGCGCCGCGGTCGGCAATTCCCCAGCTGAACTTGTCGATGGATTGGGTCTCATGCAAACCGGTCAAGCGGAGGTGATTGTCAGGTCCATAGGCGGCAATGTGCTCATCGCGGTTCCGCTCGAAGGCCTCCATCAGCTTGAGGAAGTACTCCTTGCCCCCGACTTCGCGAAGGTGCTCGGTCGAGAAATTACAGTGCATACCGGATCCGTTCCAGTCACCACTCAGCGGCTTGCAATGCAGCTCAATGGTGATGCCATACTTCTCGGTCAGCCGCATCAGGATGTAGCGGGCCACCCAGACGTCGTCCGCGGCCGTCTTCGACCCCTTCGCGAAAATCTGGAACTCCCACTGGCCCTTGGCCACCTCAGCGTTGATCCCTTCATGGTTGATCCCGGCCGCCAAACACAGCTCGAGATGCTCGTCCGCAATCTGACGGGCGATGTCGCCCACATGGTCGTAGCCGACTCCCGTGTAGTACTTGCCTTGAGGATTCGGATACCCGAACTCGGGAAAGCCTAACGGACGCCCGTCCTGCATCATGAAATACTCCTGCTCCAAGCCAATCCACGTATCGGCATCTTCGAGCACCTTGGCACGGAAGTTCGTCGGGTGGGGATCGCCATTCGGCAAATACACTTCACACAACACAATGAACGCGTTGTTGCGGCCGGCATCCGGATACAGACGCACCGGCTTCAGAACGCAGTCGGAATCGTGGCCGGCTGCCTGCATCGTTGAGCTGCCGTCAAATCCCCATTCCGGGCAATCTTCAACAGATGCGGGCGCAGTGCTGACGATCTTCGTTTTTCCACGGAGATTCGGCTCAGGAAAGTACCCGTCGAGCCAAATGTATTCTAACTTGTATTTCGCCATAGTCGTTCGTTTTTCTTGGTGTCAGTTTTCGTGAGCACTCCGATAAAGGAGTACTCATGGTTTCAATCAATTCATACCGCATGAAGCGGGCCAATCTTTTTCTCAGTCGAGCTTTTTTTGTATTTTCTTTTTCTGGAAGGGAAGCGTGCTGTCAGGCATAAGGTGAATATGCAGGAAGTAAAGGATTCGAAACAGGCCACTGTCCGCATCGGCTACGATGGCCGCGTCCACAAGACCTTTCGGGGGCCGCTGGCCGACCGGCGCTTCGCAAACGAACTAGCCGTCTTACGCTACCTGGAACGGCAGAAGTGTCCATTCGTTCCGCGCGTGCTGGAAGTGGATGAGGCAAAATTGTACATGGTGACCACCAACTGCGGCTCCATCGTGGACAAAATTAGTCAGGACAAGCTGGACCATCTCTTCAACGAATTGGAACAGTATGGCGTCCGCCACAACGATCCCTTTCCGCGTAACGTCACCTACAATGCTGATATGGGCCGGTTTTGTCTCATCGACTTTGAATTCGCCACCATTCTCGAGAGCGGCAGCGGATTTTCTCTCGAGGAATTGGAAGAACTGGAGGGCCGGCGACGGAGGGAAAAGGCCCTCCAACAACTGGAAGCGGCGGAAACGGCCATTCGTCTGGAAGGGGAAAAGAAAGAGCGCACCACCCATGGAACCGGGAGAGCCTGACCTGAAATGGTGGGGCCGCACCGATAAGGGCCCCTTTCGCAAGAATAACGAGGATGCCTTCCTCGCTCTGACCTTCGACGCGCATGAGGTCCGCCTCCTCGGTAAGGAAGGGGAAGCCGACTTTGCCCTCGGAGACTTTGTCTTTGCCGTCAGCGATGGAATGGGCGGCGCCAATGCCGGCGAGTTCGCCAGTCGCATCGCCGTGCAGAAACTGACAGAGCGGTTTCCACGGGTCTATCGGACCGCTCGCATGGAAAATGACGCCGAGCGGGAGGCCGTGCTGGTTGACCTCGTCGGTCACATCCACCTTGAAATGTCCATGATGAGCCGCTACTACGAAGAGTGCAGCGGCATGGGCGCCACCCTCAGCCTGATCTGGCTGAGTCCCACGAGCGCTTGCTTCTGCCATGTCGGCGATAGCCGCCTCTACCTCCTAAAGGCCGACGGGCACCTCACCCAGATCAGCCACGACCATACCCACGTCGGCTGGCTTTACCGGGAAGGGCGCTTGACAGAGCGGGAAGTCCGCGCCCACGAAGGCCGCAACCGCCTGCAGATGGTCTTGGGCGGCCGTACCCAAAGCCTCGATCCCCAGACAGGCTGCATCGCCTTGGAACGGGGCGATGCCTTCGTCCTCTGCACCGATGGCCTCATCGAAGGCCTTTGGGACAGCACCATCCAACGCCTCCTCCTCAATCCGCCCCCGCGCCTCGCAGGCCTCTCCCCCGCCGCCAGACTCATCACAGAAGCGCTCGATGCATCCGGCCGCGACAACACCACCGTCGTCGTTATCCAGCTCTGAAAAAAGGCCCCGGCAGCCGATGCTGACACCGAAAGACATGCGACTGCCGGGCCGGGAGATATCCTCCAACTCCACCTTAGCAGGATCCATGCCTCCACATCGGGGAACTCGACATTTTATCCCACATCCAGTCAGCCAACCAAAAGGGCGGCAAACCACTCTCAGCACACCGGCGATTACAGAAAAAAGGTTTAGTGTTCCACCGTGGCCACCGTGCGCTGCGGAAAATATGGTTTCATAAAGTCATTCAATTCAAGAGTGGTTTCATATCAAACTGCTGTTCCCCAAAACCTGGGATCGGGATGATAGATGCGGTTCTGTCTCCATCAGGATGACAGGACCCCCGCCACCGCAACCCGCACCTTTCCCTTGACAATACTGCCCAACAACAGATCTCAGTTAGACGATGAGGGCTCTGCGGTTGATAATCAGGAACAGTCTGATAACCGCCTCCGGTGCCCTTCTTGGATGGAGTCTGGCGGCGCAGGCACAGGACACCTCGCCCCCTCCCAGCTATTACGCCTCCCTCGCCTCCTCGGGTTCCCTGCCGGCCGGCGATAACCTCCGCCGGGCCTTGCATGACCTCATCGACGGACACACCGTCATCAGTTACAATGACCTACCGGAGCTCTTTGAAATCATCGACCGCGATCCAAACAATCCGTCCAATGTGATCCTCCT
>JBEAQI010000091.1:0-6330 GCA_041163965.1 Verrucomicrobiota bacterium
GATAATTCGCACCGTCATCCCCTTGTCGTTGCTTAAGGTAAATTCCGCCACCTGCTCCCCTCCCGCCAACTCGCCGTAACTGCGCTGCGTCACCCGCGGCTCCGCCATCAAGGACAAACCCGCCACAACCCATAACACCCCCACCAAACTGCCTCGTTTCATCGCTTCTCCTCTAATTTGTTTCATGAATATCGTTAACCCTCTCCCACATCCCATACTCACTATTTAAGGCTTTTGAGAATGCAACTCTCCTCTCATTCCACGTTAGGGAATTTCTTTCATGTCCCAGTAATTCATGAAACAAGCGCTCGCCTGATCCCCTCCGCCACTCGCCTTCACTCTCCAAGGCCGCCAATCAAGAACTCCCAAAATGAACCTCAAAAACCGGGGACAGACACCCTTTTTCCTTATCATCGGGCTCGCTATCGGCATCGGGATCGGGACTCGGCAGGCAAATTTGAGCCGTAATGAAACGGGAAACAAAAACCGGGGACAGACACCGTTTTCGTAGACCCCGTTTGCGGTTTTTGCCCAACCTTATCGCCCACGCTTGGGGAAAGGAAAGGGTCGGGGGGCGTCGGATGCCAAAACAATAAACGTGGCATCCCGTAGGGGATTTGAACCCCTGTCGCCGGGATGAAAACCCGGTGTCCTAGACCTGGCTAGACGAACGGGACCCTTAAAAAAGAATCTCGCAAGCTAGGTCAGGCCCTTTGGCTCGCAAGCTTTTTCTGAAAAAATTTGCCTGAGGAAAAAATATTCTCAGGTTGGCATTTTTTGCCATGTCAACCCGTCCATACCTAGCCTCCCGTGAGTTGGAGCACGCCCTGCCCCAAGCCGCTCTCCGCGAGTTGCCGGCGCTGCCTTTCCGGCACGTTGCGTCGGGAAAAGTGCGGGAGATATATGATGTGGGGGACACCTTCTTGATTATCGCGACTGACCGGTTGAGCGCCTTTGACGTGGTCCTGCCAGACGGCATTCCCGGAAAGGGGATCATCCTGACGCAGATGAGCCTGTATTGGTTTGAGGAGACGCGTGCCTTGATCGATAACCATCTGGTTGCGGATCATGCCGAGGCGGTCGCGACGGCCCTTTCCGCCTTTCCGGATCTGGTGCCCCGGGCGATGCTGGTGCGAAAGCTCCGCCCCTTGCCACTGGAGGCGGTGGTACGCCAGTATCTCGCTGGCAGTGGGTGGAAGAATTATGTTCAGACCGGTCAGCTGTTCGGTCTACCGGTGCCCGCAGGGCTGCGCGAGAGCGAGGCTCTACCGGTGCCCCTCTTCACGCCAACGACGAAGGCAGCGGTGGGGGAGCACGACCTTCCGGTAACCCATGGACAGGCGGCCGCGCTCATCGGCGCCCCCTTGTTTGAGCAGGTCATGGATGTCAGCTTGAAGCTCTTTTCGCTTGGGGCCGCGGCGGCCCGGAAAGCGGGCCTCCTTCTCGCCGACACGAAGTTCGAATTTGGGACCGACGAGGCCGGCCAGCTGACCCTGATTGATGAGATCCTCACCCCCGACTCATCGCGTTACTGGCCCGCGGACACCTATGCGCCGGGCCGCTCACAGGAGGCCTTCGACAAGCAATTTGTCCGCGATTACCTTGAGACGCTTGATTGGGACAAACGCGGCCCCGGGCCGTGCCTGCCAGCGGATGTCATCTCTCAGACCCGTGCGCGCTATCTTGAAGCGGCCCGCAAACTCCTTCCCGCCAACCATGAGTGAACAAGAAAAAAAAGTGGTGCTGACCTGCGCCCAACCGACCGGTCAGTTGCATCTCGGCAATTACTTCGGGGCGATCCGCAACTGGGCCAGTCTCATCGACTCGCATGTCTGCTACTTTGGCATCGTCGACCAGCATGCCATCACTGTGCCCTACGTTCCGGCAGAGTTGCGCCAATCCACCTATCGCAGTCTTGCCCTCTACATTGCCTGCGGACTGGACCCCGCCAAATGCCACCTCTTCTGCCAAAGCCACGTCATCGGACATACCGAATTGGCGTGGATCCTCGGGTGTCTCTGTCCCCTCGGACAACTGGAGCGGATGACCCAGTTCAAGGACAAAAGCCAACGCGAGGGCAGCTTTATCGGGGCCGGCCTGCTCAATTATCCGGTCCTGATGGCCGCGGACATCCTTCTCTACAATGCGGATCAAGTACCCGTTGGAGAGGACCAAAAACAGCACGTCGAATTGTGCCGCGACCTGGCCATCAAATTCAACAACACCTACTCGGAGACCTTCAAGGTTCCGGACGTCAACATCCCCAAAACAGGCGCGCGCATCAAATCGCTTCAGGATCCGGAAAAGAAAATGTCCAAGTCCGACGCCAACCAGTCGGGTTGCCTGTACCTGCTCGATCCACCCGCCACCATCCGCAAAAAGATTCGCAGCGCGGTCACCGACTCGGGATCGGAGATTCGGTTTGATCCGGAAAAACCGGGTATAAGCAACCTCCTTACCATCCTCAGTGCCACCACCGGTTCGCCTATCGAAGCGCTTGAAGCCAGTTTCGCCGGGCAACAATACGGCACCTTCAAGGAAGCGGTGGCCGAGGCGGTGGTCGATCTGCTGACTCCCATCCAGGAAAAATTCAAGGCCATCGAGGGCGACAAGGGCTATCTCGACTCGGTCTTCAAGGCGGGCGCCGAGGCCGCACAGCAACGGGCCAACCGCATTCTTGGAAAGGTCTATCGGAAGGCCGGCTTCGTGCCGCGCACCTGACACCACATTCCCATCTCCCTACCTGAATTCAGGTAGGCGCAGCACCTGAATTCAGGTATAGGGATGCCTTGGCGCGGCCTTCTGGTTTGAGTCGATTCAATGGATGGCCTACTTTCCGTTTTTGCTTCCCCTGCTCGACCGCCCTGAGTTGGAAGCGGGTGTCGACAGCCCCGCGGCAGAAGAGCGCTGCCTCGGCCGGTTCGGCCCCACCATCTGGACAATCCTTCAGAAAAAAGTGCCGCTTGCCTACGGGCTTCCACTCCTGACAACGTGGCCCGGCGAGGAGCGCGCCACTGAATGGCGGTCCGTCACCGCTGCCGGTCAACGCGCCCTGACCACTGGTCAGACCGGCCAGGCCACCATTCTCATCGAGCATCCGGAAGGGATCGACTTAGCCGATCATCTCGCGCCGCAGGGCGCAACCGTCTTCATTGCCCGACCAGCCCTATTTCTAAGCCTCTGGCGCGAGGCACACCGGACTCCCGACGCAGCCGTCGATAGCCGTGTCGGGGACAGCCCTTCCACTCGCTTGCACGGCTTGCTCAATGATCTGGTCTCAAGGCCTGGGCTCTCCGACTGGCACCTTATCCCAGCCGCTGACCATTATGCGAGCAGGCTCCGCCTCAGCGGCCAACTGCTCCATGAGGGCAGCCTATCCAAGGCGGAAGGGCGTACCCGCATCCAGGCCATCTGCGCCTCGGCAGGAATGGAATCGTCCCCACCGCGCGCTGCCATCGAAGGCCGCCTCTCCTTGGAAACTGCGAAGGGACCGTATCTGATTCGCCTTTCCGTGGTGCCGTCGCAATTTGGTCCAGCCCTAACCGCCCGCTTCCTGCCACAGGGACCTGCGGCAAGCCCAACCGTGGAGCGTCTGGGCATGACCCGCGAAACCCTCAACGCCGTGCAAGCGCGGTTTGCGCGTCAAGAAGGCCTGTGGCTGGTGGCGGGGCCCACGGGCTCTGGAAAGTCCACGACGCTGCACGCCCTCCTTAAACAAGCGGTCGCCCAAAAAGAAAAGATCCTCTCCATCGAGGATCCCGTGGAGCGAACCCTTGAGGGCGTCCAACAGATGAGTCTGCACTGTCCTCCAGGGTTAACCTACGCGATCGCCCTAAAGGCCTCCCTGCGGCAGGCTCCCAACACCATCCTGCTCGGCGAGATCCGCGATGCCGAGACGGCCGCCATGGCTTTTCAGGCAGCCCGCGCCGGCCACCGCGTCTTGTCGACCCTCCATGCCCGCGACACCCACGGCCTGCTCAGCCGCCTTGCCGACTTGGGCCAACCGGCCGAATCCGTCCACCGCGTTGCCCCAACCCTCCTGCACCAGCGCCTCCTGCCGCGCCTATGCGCGGTCTGCCGCACACACAGCCCACTTCCACAGGCATGGGGCGACCTCTTCCGAGCCAGAGCGCTCACCCCTCCTGACACGGTCTGGCAGGCCAGTGGATGCGCGGAATGCGCGGGCGGATGGTCCGGGCAGCGGGCGGTCTTTGCCCTTTGTTCTGGGCTTCAGACCGAACCCACCGGTCTCACTTTTTTGCGGGAGGCTCTCGCCCCGCTCGGCACGGGTGAGATCAGTCTCGCTTCCCTCCTTCCCTTTATTCCGTCGGAAGAGCGCCAACCCCTCCACCTGCCATCTCTTCCCCATGATCAGGCCCGCTAGTCAACTTCCTGAAAATGGTTCTGGTTTGCCAATCTGATTTGTATTAAATCCACCCCATGACCATGGAAAACAGTTACGCTTCAGACGACCAGGACACCCAATACGAGATCCATGAACTGCTCGAACTCATGCTTGAGCAGGAAGCCAGCGACCTGCACCTGCAGGTTGGCCATCCTCCGACTCTCCGCCTTCACGGCTCCATGGTCCCGGTCGATGGACCAGACCTGCGCCCGGAAGACACCCGCGCCCTCATGGACGCCATCACCTCGGAAAGCATGAAAGAGCAGCTCAAAACCCGTGGCGGGGCGGACTTTGGCTTTGCATTCCGGGGAAACAAACGTTTCCGCGTCAGCGTCCTGAAATCAAAGGGCCGTTACGGTATGGTCTTGCGGACTATCGCCGATCAAGCCATGAGCTTCGGGGAAATCGGCCTGCCAGATAGCATCAAAGAGCTCCTGGCCCGTCCGCGAGGCCTCATTCTTGTGACCGGCCCCACCGGCTCCGGCAAGTCAACGACGCTCTCCGCGATGGTCAACTGGATCAATGAAAACCGGGATGGACACATCATCACCATTGAGGATCCGATCGAATTCTACCACCATCACAAACGCTGCATTGTCACCCAGCGGGAGGTCGGAACGGACACGCCCAGCTTCGCGGAAGCCCTGCGCGGCGCTCTCCGCCAAGACCCGGATGTCATCCTCGTGGGCGAATTGCGGGATTTGGAAACGATGGAGGCGGCCATTTCCGCTGCCGAGACCGGGCACCTCGTCCTTGGCACCCTCCACACCACTGGAGCGGCCCGTACCGTGGACCGCATCGTCGACGCCTTCCCGGAGTACAGCAAAGACCAGATCCGTACCCAGTTGGCCTCCTCCATCGTGGCCGTTATTTCGCAGGTTTTATTGAAGCACAAGGACAACGGCCGGGTCGCCGCTTTCGAGATCATGGTCAACACCACCTCCATCGCCGCCCTCATCCGGGAAAACAAAACCTTCCGTATCCATTCGGAAATACAGACCGGTTCCCGCTTTGGCATGATCACCCTTGACGCCTATCTTGCCACCCTTGTTACCCGTGGAACGGTTTTGCCGGACGTGGCCATGGAAAAGGCCCAGCATCCGGGGGAACTGAAGCAGACGCTGCTCGATGCCGGCATTTCCCTCCCCGAGGCTTGAGTGATTTGCCGTGCCGAATCCGTTCGCCTATGAGTCCAACGCGCCCTTGTTGGAGGGTCTCTTTGTCCCGCATCTGGTGCAAGCCGCGGTGTGGTCCTCCTTGCTCCAGACCGCCCCTCCGGACCAATCGCTTCTGGAGCACCTCATGCGCTCGGATCAGTGTGACCGGGTCGGCATTATGGAGTGTCTCATGGACCTCACCGGCGTCGATGGGGTCACCGAATGGACCGGCGATAATTCGGACATAAAGGGTGCTGAAGCCTCCCTCTTGCGTGCCAACGGGTTCGCTATTCTACGTGAGGGGCAAGTGTGCGGGGGTCCGGAGTTGCCCCCTGATCTGCACGCCCATCTGGGAGCGGCCAGCAAGAACTGGCAGTGGTGCCTCGTCTCGCCGCTGCGCCCGCCATCCTCCGTCCCATGGGCTGACGCGACCCTCCATCCGTCCCAGGCGCCAAGCCTTTCGATATCCCCGGACCCCGGCTTGGATTCGCTCTTGTGGGAGGCCCTCTCGCAGGGGGCACGGGATATCCACTTTGAACGGCGTGGGGAATTGCTCACCGTTCGCCAGCACGATGGCAGGGGTATTTCGGTGGTCGGGGAATGGGGCCCGCCTGTCGCGGAACGTTGGATACGGATCCTTAAACAAAGGGCCGGCTTTTGCCTCGATGGTCAGGTCCTGCCTGAGGATGGTCGGATCGATTTGGGCCATGGCACAAGCCACACCTCCTTGCGACTCGGCCGGGTGCCGACCGTCGACGGGGAAAGCCT
>JBEAQI010000092.1:0-5932 GCA_041163965.1 Verrucomicrobiota bacterium
GCCTTTCCCCGCGCCTTCCCGGAAACCGGGAAGCCCGCCTTCTCCTTTTCAGGCTTGAAGACCAGTCTGCGCTACCAGTTGGAAAAAATGTCCGATGGGGAGGTCGAAACGGCTTTCCCTGATCTCTGCGCGAGTTACCAGGCGGCTGTCGTCGACGCCCTTGCCCGGAAAACCCGCCAGTTCTTGAGCCGGGGCGAATGGAAGAGCCTCGGTCTCTCCGGCGGCGTCGCCAACAACAACCAGCTGCAGGCGGCCTTTGAGAAACTGGCCAACCGCTCCGGGGTACCGTTCTTTCGGGCCTTGCCACGGCACACCGGAGACAACGCCGCCATGATCGCCTTTGCCGCATATATGGACCCGGGTGGCTGCCGCGAAGGGGCTGTGCCCCTCGACCCGGCATGGGAACTTGCTTGATTGCCCGGTCCGGATATCCTGAACTCACGCCCATGGACCCCTCTCTCGAAGAAGACAGCCTGCTCCGGATCGACTTTGGCAAACTCCAGACCCTGCCGTCCCAAAGCGGCGTGGTGCCCTGTGTCGCCCAAGATGTCGACACGGGTCGCGTCCTGATGCTCGCATACGTCAATCAACAGGCCCTTGAGGAAACGCTGGCCCGGCGGACCGCCGTTTTCTGGAGCACCAGCCGCGACCGCCTCTGGGTAAAAGGCAGCACCAGCGGCGATTACCTCGACCTCATTGAGGTTCGGGTCAACTGTGAGCAGAACTCGCTCCTTTATCTGGTTAGGCCACGACAATCCGGCGTATGCCACACCCGCGACGCGACCGGAGCTCACCGGGACAGCTGCTACTATCGGGTTTTGGAGGATGGACACCTCGTTCATCGCCCCATCTCCGCCCCGTGGCTTTCCTGACCATGCCGAGGGGCAACTACACGATCCGCTACCCGGAAGACTTGCCGATCACCGCTCACCGGGAGGCCATCCTCGGCCTGCTCAAGCAGCATCGTGTCGTCATCATCGCAGGGGAAACCGGCTCCGGTAAAACCACTCAGATCCCGAAAATCTGCCTCGAAGCAGGACTCGCCGAAAAGGGCGCCATCGTCTGTACCCAACCGCGCCGTGTCGCCGCCCTCTCCATCTCAAAGCGCATCGCCGAAGAGTTGGAAGTCCCCTGGGGAGAGACCGTCGGTGCCAAAATCCGCTTCACCGACAAAACCTCGCGCCACACCCTCATCAAGGTCATGACCGACGGGATGCTGCTCGCCGAGATCCAGCGCGATCCCGACCTCCGGCGCTACGCGGTCATCGTCATCGACGAAGCCCACGAACGCAGCCTCAACATCGACTTTCTTCTGGGATATCTTAAAAATCTGCTTTCCCGGCGCCGAGACCTTAAATTGGTGGTGACCTCCGCCACGATTGACACGGCAGCCTTTTCAAGGGCTTTCGACAACGCCCCCATTCTTGAGGTCAGTGGGCGACTCTACCCCGTCGAAACCCGGTACCAGCCCATTGATGAATGGCTCGAGGAATCCGGCGACGTGACCTTTGTCGACGCGGTCTGCAGGGCCGTCGAAAGTATTCTCGGGGAAAATCGTCCCGGCGATGTCCTGGTCTTTCTTCCCGGTGAGAAGGATATCCGCGAAGTCCGGGCCCTGCTGCAGAAAAAAGGCCCGCCCGGCATCGAGGTGCTGCCGCTTTTCGGGCGCCTTACCGCCAGCGAGCAGGACCGCATTTTCAGTCCTTCACGGCAGCGCAAGGTGATCCTCTCCACCAACATTGCGGAAACCTCCATCACCATTCCTGGAATCCGCTACGTCATTGACACCGGGCTGGCCCGGATAAGCCGCTACAGCGCCCACACGCACACGCGTCGGCTACCCATTGAAAAGATCGCCCGCAGCTCCGCCGACCAACGCAAAGGGCGCGCCGGGCGGCTCAGCGACGGGGTCTGCATCCGCCTGTACAGCGAGGCAGACTTTCTCAGCCGTCCAGCCTTTGGCATTCCGGAAATCCTGCGCTCGAACCTCGCGGATGTCATTCTGCGGATGATCGCCTTCCGGATTGGCGACATCCGGACCTTTCCCTTCATTGACAGCCCCTCCGAGCGAGCCATCCGCTCGGGATTTGATTTGTTGGCCCAGCTGGGGGCCATTGACGAGGCCCACCTGCTCACCCCGCTTGGCCAGGAACTGGCACACCTTCCTGTCGATCCCACCGTGGGACGGATGCTGCTCGAGGCACGCCGGGAAGGATGCGTCCGCGAGCTCTTGGTCATCGCCGCGGGTCTAAGCATCCAGGATCCGAGGGAGCGCCCTATGGAACAGGCCGCCCAGGCCGACACCATGCACCGCCAATTCCAGCATCCGGAATCAGACTTTCTCACCCTGCTGAACATCTGGGACGCCTTTCATGATGAGCTGGAGCGGCTGTCGCAAAACCAGGTGCGAAAGTTCTGCAAGGAACATTACCTTTCCTACATTCGGATGCGCGAATGGCGTGACATCCATGCCCAACTGGAACGGGCTCTCAGAGAACTGGAGGCCTTTCACCTGAACGCCCAACCAGCCGAATACGACCAGATTCATCGGGCCCTGCTCAGCGGGTTGCTCTCCGGCGTGGCCCAACTGGAGACGGACAACACCTACCGCGCCACCCGCAGCCGCACCGCCCACCTGTTCCCAGGATCGACCCTTTTTCGCAAGACCGCCCGCGACCGAAAAAGCGGCAAGCCCAAACCTGTCCCCAAAGGCACCCCCGGTGCCAACTGGATTCTTTGCGCGGAATTCATGGAAACCTCGCGGCTCTTCGCCCGCACCGCGGCAAGAATTGATCCGCGCTGGATTGCCCGCCTCGGAGAACATGTGCTCAAGCGCAAATACAGCGATCCGCTCTATGATGAGGACGGGGAACGGGTCCTTGTGCGGGAGCGGCTCCTGCTCTACGGCTTGGAGGTCTCCTCGCAACGCGTTGCCTACCGCCGGATCGACCCCGCCAAAGCCACTGAAATCTTTATCCGGGAGGCTCTTGTCGCCAATCGCCTTAAAACACGGCTTGGCTTCCATGAGGCCAACTGGGAGCGAATTGAACACCTGCGGGAACGGCAGACGCGCCTGCGCCTCGGCAGCGGATGGGAACTGGATGAGGCCCTGTTCCGCTTCTACGCGGCGCGCCTCCACCATGTCGCCTCGCTGGGAGATCTCAAAGCCTTTTTGCGCGACCATCACGGCGGAAAGGAGAGCGTCCTGCTGGCCTCGGAGGAGGACTTGCAAACAGAGGCTCTTCCCGAAGGCGACGAAGCTTTTCCGGAAATGGCGCGTTTCGCCGGGCAGTCGCTCCCCATCGATTATGTGTACCGTCCGGGCGAAGCCGAGGATGGCGCTACTCTCAAGGTCCCCGTTGAGGCATTTGAATCCGTCAACCCACATCAATTGGACTGGCTCGTTCCAGGGTACATCGAGAAGCGGATCGACCATCTTCTGCGGGGTCTGCCAAAAGAAATCCGGCGCCAACTCATCCCCATTGGCGAAGTCGCGAAAGAACTGTCTTTCGAGGTCCGCCCCAGCGACGGCCCCCTCACTGACCAACTGGCCCGTTTGCTCGATTCCAGCCGCGGGCTCCGCGTCTGCGCGGCGGACTGGAAAACCGATGGCATTCCGGACTGGTTGCGCCCGCGCCTGCAGGTCTACGATCAAAATAACAAGGTCATCGCCGCGGGACGGGACTGGGATCAGGTCAACGCCCAATACAAGGAAGCCCTGCGCCAAAGTCTCGAAACAGGGGCTGGGCCCGACGCTCTCGCCATCTGGAAAACCGGACAAGCTCGTCATGAACGGCCAAACCTGCGTCCGGAAGACCTGCCGGACCTCCCCGAGTGGATTCACTTGGGAGACGTCGCGGGCCTACCGGTCCGCGCCTGGCCGGGTCTCATCCACCGGGATGGCGTTCACCTCCGCCTATTCCCGTCCCTTGAAAAGGCCGCCAACGCCACCCCCTCGGGGTTTCAGGCGCTTTGTGAAGAGGCTCTCGGGCGGGAAATCGGTTGGCTCCAGCGCGACCTTTCCAAGGATATCCGCCGAGCCGCCCTTGGATACGCGTGGCTCATGGATTCCTCCACCCTTGGTGCGGAGACGTGGGCCCTCCTTCGGCGACACCTTCTGCGCTGCGAACAACCGCTCCCGCTGCGAAGCGCCACCCTCGAAAGCGTCACTCAGCGTTTCCGCGAGGAATCGCGCGGCATCGTACCGCGGGTCGTGGACCTGCTCGTGGAGATTGCCGCGAAACGGGATCAGGTTGCGACCCTCTCGGGCAGTATCGCCGCATGGCAGGCCGAGCTGGATTCGCTGGTGCACCGCCGCTTCCTGCAAGAACTGGATCTGTCACAGCTCTTCCACTACCCGCGTTATCTGGAGGGCCTGCGGGTGCGCATCGAGCGGGCCCGCGTCAGCCCGCAAAAAGACCTTGAAAAAGCGAGGCAGCTCCTACCCTTCATCCGGGAATACCTCAGCTTGAAGGTACCCGCGCGCGACAAAGAACCGCTGCGCTGGCTGATTGAGGAGTTTAAGATTCAACTCTTTGCCCAGGAACTCAAGACCCCTCGCAAAGTCTCCCCAAAGGTCATTGAATCGATGATCGTGGCCCTCAGGAACAAAGGCCTCAAGCCAGCGTCCCCCGCAGCGCATACAAGGTGATCGAAGCCGCCACCGAGGCGTTCAGGGAATTGACTCGCCCACTTTGGGGGATCGCCAGCACGGCGCTCGCATGGTTGAGAATAAACTGGCCCACTCCCTTGTCCTCGCCGCCAATGACGACCAGTAGAGGCAGCTTCGGGGCCGCCGCGAATTGCTCCAAAGGCACCTCCCCGCGGGCATCGAGCGCGGCCACCGTGTACCCTTGCTCCAAGGCCTTCTGAACGTAGGTCACCGCATTGCAATCCCGCGCCACCTTGAGAAATTCCACGGCCCCCGCGGAAACCTTCGCCACCGAGGGGTAAACCTCCGGGACCCCCTTCATCGGCAACAGAATGTGATGAAATCCAAAAACCTCCGCGGAGCGCAGAATGGCCCCGACGTTGTGGGGATCCTCGACGTTGTCGAGCAGCAGCACCCGGTCCGCCTGCAGGCAGTCCATATGCCCGACATAGGGATAACGGGAGACTTTCATCACCACGTTCTGGTGCTCCGTCGAGCCGCTGAGTTGGTGCAGCCGCCCGCGGTCCACAAGCGTCACCTCAATCCCGCGTTCGGAGAGCAATCGTCGCAGGACCTTGATTCTTGGGCTGGTTGTTCCGGCCTCCGTCAGGAAGGCCTCGTGCACTTCCCGCCGATCCGCGCGCAGGCATTCAAAGACTGGGTTCAACCCATAGAGAAACTCGACTGAAGCGGACTTTTGCACGAATTAGGGCTACAGATGCCAGCGGTCATGGCAAGCCGCCGCTCAGGAATTTCATCCCAGAAGCCGCACCGCCTTGGCCCCGGCCACCACTTCCCCCACCCGCACCGCGCCATGGCCGTGCGCCTTGGCAATTTTCAGCAGCGAATCCACCGCCGCCGCATCGACCGCCACCACCAGTCCGATTCCCATGTTGAACACCTCATAGGCCTCCTCGAAAGAAACGCGGGCGCTCTCGCAAATGGCACGAAACACCGGGAGCGGGGTCCAGGACTTGGTATAGATGACCGCGTCGCAGTTGTCGGGAAGGATCCGGGGGACGTTGCCGCAAAATCCGCCACCGGTGATGTGCGCCGCGCCCCGGACGGCGTTGCCGGAACGTTGACCAGCGCGGGGAGCGCGGTTCAAGCGGCGAAGGGCCTCCATCAGAAAGGCACTGTAATTGAGGTGTGGCCGCAGAAGGGCGGTGGCCACTTTGGTCCGTGTCCCCGGCAGAAAATCCTCCGGCCGCAATCCAAAGTCCTCGAATAACACTTTCCGGGCGAGGGAAAACCCATTGGTGTGCAGGCCACTGGAGGCCA
>JBEAQI010000093.1:0-3399 GCA_041163965.1 Verrucomicrobiota bacterium
CGGATGGAGCCCGGGGTGGCGGACTATGGCATCTACCGAGGCGCTTTCTTTTGTGATCTTTCAGCGAATCCCAAGCATCCCGAAGAGTTGGCTTTGCACCACAAGATTTTGAGTCAGCAGAATCCCCAGAGTGTGGTGATGGGCTGGCATTCGTATGGCAAGGACACCGAAGGCCAGCATGTCAGCCTTGTCTCCAGTTACGGGTTGAAGATGGAGGGACTCAACAGTTTGCCCAACATCAGTTTTCACACCCAGGTGCCTTTCACGGATGACTTCAAGTTCCGGAACAACCACACTGTCGAGCGTGATGAGCGGGTGATTCCCGAAGAGAAGGTATACATTTCCTTGATACAGACAGACAGCATCGGTATCGGGGCATGGACCAAGCCCGGGCGCGGTCGGATTCCCTACGCGTGGCAGGTTTCCATGAACTGGACGTGGATCGCCCCTTGCAGCATCCAGTACTTCGCGGAGGCCGCGACGCCCAACGACTATTTTATCGGGGGTCTTTCCGGACCCGGCTACATGTATCCAAAACCCATTCCCGAGGCGGCGTGGGAGCCCCTGATGACAGAGGCCAACCGGCTTATGGATATCCTTGACCTGCGGGTGATGGAGTCGATGGACTATTCCGAGGGCAACCGTCATGTCGGCAACACCGACCTGACAAAAGAGGTCGTGGATCGTTACTACGCCCACTTCCCAGACGCCATTGGTTTCATCAACGGGTATGGATCGGCACGGACGTTTGACATCCGCGATGGGCGGCCGATGATTTCCTATGATTATTACCTCGGAATTGAGCGTCCAACAGACGAGGCCATCGCCGATTTGCGCGAGTTGATCACCCTGAACCGTGAGCGACCCTACTTTCTCCTCATCCACGTCCGCGAATCGACGACCATTGACCGGGTGGCGGACATTTTGGAGGGTCTTGGCGACGGGACCGAGGTGGTGCCGCTGGATGTGTTTCTGAAGATGGCCGCGGAGGCCCCGACTTTCAAGACCCGCTGGCTCCAGCCGGAGGATCCCAAGGACTACAACGCCTACTGAGCGGAGCCGTTCAGTTCGAGGGCGGCATGGTGGAGGTCCATGACGGCCGGGGTGAGCGCTTCCAAGTCATCGATGGTGCCGACTTTTTCCAGTATCCGGCGCAATTCCTTTGATCCTCGGAATCCCTTGGCAAAGGCCTTCAGGCGCGGCCGCATCCAATTGATGTAGTCCCATGCCGCCTTTTCCCGGTGGTCGGTCAGCGCCTTGCAATAGCGCAGGAGCGTCAACCAGCGCTCCTCGATGGAGGGTTCCGGGGCGGGGGTGCCATGGGCAAGGGTGTCCTTGATCTGGCGGAAAATCCATGGATTGCCAAGGGCGGAGCGTCCGATCATGAGGCCTGCGACCTTGCCAGTGGCGATGAGTGGGCGGACCCGTTCCGGTCCATCGATACTCCCGTTGCCAATAACGGGAATGCCGACCGCGTCGGCCACGGCATGGATGGTGTCCCAATCCGCATCCCCGCTGTAGCCCTGCATTTTGGTGCGCCCATGGACGGCAATGGCCTCAATGCCGACCGCTTCGAGCAGGCGCGCGTTGCTGACCGCGTTGACGCTTGAGTCATCCCAACCAGTGCGGATCTTGGCGGTGACTGGAACGCGGTCACCGACCCGGGTGACCACAGCCGCGGCGACCGCCTGCAGGCGGCAGGGGTCCCTCAGCAGCGATGAGCCCGCGGCATTATCGACCACTTTGGGAGCAGGGCATCCGTAATTGATGTCGATGAAATCCGGCTGCAAGCGGTCCACGATACGGTGCGCGGCCTCCGCCATTTTTTCCGGTTCACTCCCGAAAATCTGTACGCCCATGGGGCGTTGTTGCGGCGTGAAGTCCACTTTTTCCCATGCTTCTTTTTCGCCTCGTGGGTCGAGGAACTTGTTGGCCATGACAAATTCCGTCACCATGACATCGGCCCCTTGTTCCTTGCACAGCTCGCGGAAGGCGCGGTCGGTAAAGCCGGCCATGGGGGCGAGGTAGAGCGGGACCGATGGGCCTGCCAGCCATGGCAGTCGCATGGGCCTCGGCGAATGGACCCGGTGCGTCATCCTAAAAGGCTGATTGCGCCTGCAGAAGCGACTGGTAGTGGGCAAAGTTGGCGCAGAGGCCGTCGATCTGGCGTTTCCAGAAGCTGTCCTCGCTGATATCCAGACCCAAGGTTTCCTTGACCACCGCTTCGCAGGACAGACTGCCGGAGCATTTTAGAAAGCGCTCGTAGGCGGCAAATCCCGCAGAGGCATCCTGATGGATGGCGTCGACGAAGGCCTGGCTGAGAAGATAACCGAACACGTAGGGGTAGTTGTAGAATTCGATTTTATCGAAATAGAAGTGCATCTTGGATGCCCAGAACCACGGATCCGGGCTTTCCTCTGAAAAGGTATCCCCGAAAAAGCGCTGCTGAGTTGAGGCCATCAGGTGACAGAAGCGGGAGGGCGAGAGCGTGCCATGGGCCCGTTCACGGTACACGGCCTCCTCGAAGCGGAAACGGATCGGCAGGTCCAGAAGAAAGGCCAGCATATGCTCCACTTCCGCGTCCAGCAGAACGAGGTGTGTTTTTTGGTCAATGGACGGATTGGAAAGAACCCCTTGGGTAAGCAGGCGTTCTGCAAAGGTGGAGGCTGTTTCGGCGAGCGTCATGGGATACCTGCCCGCCATGAGGCGCGTATCCTTGAGGAGTCGCGCGTGCCAGGCGTGGCCGGCCTCATGCGCGAGGGTCAGGACATCGTTGAGGGTGTCCTTGTAGGTCATGAAAATACGCGATTCACCGGTGAGAGCAGAGGTGGTGCAGAACCCGCCCGGGCGCTTTGAGCTTCGGGGCGAGTGGTCGATCCACTCCTTTTCGATCATTTGATCAAAGAAATCCCCCAACGTCGGATAGGTGCGCTGGAAAGCATCAGAAATGAGCGAGACCCCCTCCACCCATGTCGGGGTCGAGCCATCGATGGGAAGACTGGCCCGGAGGTCGACCCAGCCTGGTTTCTCGATGCCCATGGTAGCGGTGCGAAAGCGAAAGACCTCCCGCGCAAAGTCGACCCTCGATTCGATGGCGGCCATCAGGGCCTCGAGGGAGGCCTTTCCAATGCCTGATTGAAACAGACCCGGTTCTAGAAAGTGCGGGATTCCGCGGCGCCGGTTCAGCTCAAGGCGTGTTCCTGCGATGGCATTCAGTGCCGCCGCGAAGAGGTGCTGGTTGCCTTGGAGGGCCTTGGCGGAGCCTTCGTTGGCGGCGAGGCGCCGTTCCCGGTTGGCGCTCGCGAGGAGGCTGTTGAGCTGCGACAAGGGGGCGGTTTGCGGCCCGGTCTCCGGGTCTTCATACGAGAAGGACATATTGGAGACCGCGGAGAAGTAGAG
>JBEAQI010000094.1:0-6919 GCA_041163965.1 Verrucomicrobiota bacterium
TTCCATGACAGCGAGGCCGGCAAGGGTCGTTCCACCCGGGGAGGAGACCCAATTCCGGTGGGTTTCCGGGGTTTCCGGAACGGCTTCGAGGAGGGCTGCGGCGCCCTTGACGGTTTCGAGGGCCAGCTCATACGAGAGGGCCGGGTCAAGGCCGGCGGCGATGCCGCCGTCGCGCAGGGCGGCGACAAATTCAAAGACGTAGGCGGGGCCGCTGCCACTGACTCCGGTGACGCCATTGATGTCCTTCTCGTCCACCTCAATGACCTTGCCGAGGGAGCCTAGGATGGCGAGGGTGGCGGCGTGGTCCTCGTCCGAGAGGGGCTTTAGCGGGGCAAAGACGGTCATGCCTGCCTGAATCATGCCGGGGGTATTGGGCATGGTGCGGACGACGGCACTGGCCTTTGGAAAGCGCGTTGAGAGGGTCTGAAGGGAGGTGCCGGCGAGGATGGAAAGGATGCGGCGGCCGGCGGTCCAGTCGGCCAGCTCCGGCGGAAGGTCTTTAAGCTGTTGTGGTTTGCAGGCGAGGACGACCCAATCCGCATGTGAGAAGAGGCGCTGCCAGTCGTAGGAGACGCCAATGCCGGTGGCTTTGGAGAGGGCCTCGGCGGTGCCGTCAGGGGCGGCGGTGCAGACGATGTCGGCGGGGAGCTGGGAAGGGTTGGCGAGGAGGCCGCGGACCATGGCGGCGGCCATGCGGCCCGCTCCGATGAAGGCAATTTTCAGGCTCATGAGTTGGAATGAGGAGAGGATGGGGGCGGCAGCGTCAAGCGCGCTTCGGTGCCACCGGTGGGGCGAGAGAGGAGGACGAGGTCTCCATGGAGGCAGCGGGCGCCATGACGGGCGAGGGTGAGGCCCATTCCACGGCCGACATCCGCAGAGGTGGAGACAAAGGGATCGAAGACGCTGTCCCGCAGATCGTCCGGGATGCCGCACCCCTCGTCAAGGACGCGGAGGCAGAGGGCATTGGGGTCAGGGCAGAGGTCGGCTTGGAGGATCACCTCATGGTCTCCGAACGATTTTCCATAGCTTTGTTGCGCGTTGAGGAGGAGGTGTTCGAGACAGGATTCAAGGATTTCCCGGTTGGTGATCCAAGAGAAATCCTCCGGGAGGGAGGATACCAAGCGGACGTGGATGGCGGGCTTGGCCGCCCGATTGAGACGGGTGATGGCGCCTTGCAGGATTTGGCTGAGGCGGACCGGTTGGAGTTTTGCGGAATGGAATTGGCCAATCACGGAGAGCTGCCGGACAATTTTGGTCATACGATGGATGGCGGCCTCGATCTGGGAGCAGTTGCGGATGACCTTTTCCCCGTTGTGTGGATCCTGTTGAAGCAAGCTCAGGTATCCAAAGATGATGCCCAGCAGATTGTTCAGGTTGTGCGCGATGCCCTCCGTGAGGTGCATGACTTCGTTTTGGCGCCTTGCCTGTTCCAACTCCGCGCGCAGGGCGAGGGTTTTCAGATGTTGTTGTCGCATGCGGGCGTGAGTGCGGATCCGGGCCAGCAGGGAGTCCCGATCGACCGGCTTGTTGAGGTAGTCGGCCGCTCCGCACCCCAGCCCTTCAAGGGAGACCCGGCGTGAAGCGATAGAGGTGATGAAAATGACCGGAATATCGGCGGTTTGCGGATTGGCCTTAAGGGAACGGCAGACCCCCAGACCGTCCATTTCCTCCATCATGACATCGAGAAGGACGACATCCGGCTGCGCGGATTCGGCGATGCCGATACCGTCGGGACCATTGGAGGCCTCCAGCACCTCGATATCCGCTTCTTTCAGGTACTGCAGCAGGATTCGCCGGTCGAGGGCTTGGTCATCGATGACAAGAACACGCAGGTGAGCCATCAGGGAGAGGTCAGCGAAGGCGGTTCTGCCATGCCTTGAAGGTATTTTGCATGAGCATGGCGACGGTCATGAGGCCCACTCCTCCGGGGACCGGGGTAATGGCGGTACATTTTGGAGCGACTCCCGCAAAATCGACATCCCCGCAGATGCGGTAGCCTTTGGGGCTATCCGGATCATCGACTCGATTGATGCCGACATCAATGACCACGGCCCCTTCCTTGACCATGTCGGCGGTGACGAAACCGGCGCGCCCGATGGCGGCGATGAGAATATCCGCCTGGCGGGTGATTTGTGGAAGATTGTGTGTCCGCGAGTGGCAAACGGTGACGGTGGCATTGGCGAAAGGGCCCTTGCGCATAAAGAGAAGAGCGGCGGGCTTCCCGACGATGAGCGAGCGGCCGAGGACAACGACATGGCGTCCTTCGGTTTCAATGCCGCAGCGCTCCACCATTTCGGCAATGCCGGCGGGCGTGCAGGCGACAAAGGCGTCCGGATCCTCCTGGACGAGTCGGCCCAGATTCATGGTCGAGAACCCATCCACGTCCTTGCTGGGGAGGACGGTGTTAAAGATGGTCCGCTCGTCGATATGGCTTGGCAGGGGTGCCTGGACGAGGATGCCGTCCACCTCCGCATCGTTGTTGAGGGCCTCGATTTCGCCGATGAGTGCCTGCTGGGTGATGGACTCCGGGAAGGTCAGAAGGCGGCTCTTGATACCGACGAGGGCGGCCTTCTTCTGCTTCGAGTTCACGTAATAAACGGACGCCGGGTCCTCGCCGACGCGGATGAAGGTGACGCAGGGCGGGCGAGTGGTGATGCCCGTGAGGCGGGCCGTGATTTCATCCAGAATCTGGCTGGAGAGCGTTTTTCCATCAATCAATTTCATGGCAAGGGCGTTGATCAGGTGGGCGGAGGCCGATCAGCGGAGGCGGATGTTGCGTGCCCGAAGAACCCATTGGTTGGCATCTGGCAATTTTTCCAACTGACCATGGATGACAACGGGCTTGTTTAAAAAGGACTGGAGGGACCCGGCGACAACAATGCCGGAGGTATCGACGTGGGCGACCCGTTTTCCGTTATCGTCGACGAGGACAAAGGGGAGTGGGGCGGTGAAGAGCCCCAGCCGTGGCGCGGCCTGCTTGAAAACACCCGAGAAGCTCTGGGTGATGGGGCGTTCGACAATCGGCTCCCGGACGGGCTCCCGAGCGGGATCTTTGGCGGCCATGGCCTTCGCGGAAGCGGTGGCGCTGGATGGCGCCGACGATCCGCGGTAGTAGGCGACCAACTGCCGTTGGACGCGGATCTGAAGCCATTCCCCGCGGGAAAGGATCTCCACGGCGTCGCCCTGCAGGCAGGTACCGACGGGGGCGCTGTTTTCGATGGGGAAGGAAAAGATGGCGGCGCCCGGCTGCGGGGTTTGGTCGGGTCCCATGTTGGAGCTGTGGATATAGCCGGTGAGCGAGCGCGAGTAGGTGGCGGAGACCCAGCCTTCGGCGGCCCGAGCGGGGTCGTCGACGGGCGTGGCGGGTCCGAGGGAAGGACTATTGGGGTCGATCCGCGTAATGAATTTGGCGGAAGCATCCGGGGCGACGTGCAGGTCCACCAAGGCCTGCGCGTTGGCCAAGCCAAGGCAGGAAAAGAAAAGAATCAGAGGCAATGTTTTCATGGTAGGAGCGCGAGTCTGGTGGGTGGGTGGCGAACGCTCAACAGAATAATGGCAAGAATGCGCCTTCGGTCAGGAGGGGTGGGCGACTGCCTGGTCCTCAAAAAGGAGGCGGATCTGTTTTTGGCGCAGGACGAGCGTGGCTCCCCGTGGAATGCCTTTCATGACAAACTGGCCGATTTGAACGCGCCGGAGTCGCTTGACGTCGTAGCCGAAGGCGTAGAGGAGGCGGCGAATTTCCCGTTTCCGCCCGTGATGCAGGGTGATTTCAAGGATTTTCCAATTATCCTTGGTGGCGGTCTTGATGGGAAAGACTTTATCGACGGAGAGACGTTCCCCTTCCCAATGAATGCCACGGATGAGCTTGGGGACGAGGGTGGGATCGAGGGCTTTATCGAGGTCGACGATGTACCGTTTGCGGATGTGATAGGAGGGGTGGGTCAGTTCCTGTCTTAATGTGCCATCGTTGGTGAGGATGAGCAGGCCCTCGCTTTCCTTGTCGAGGCGGCCGACACAAAAGAGGCGCTGGTTGGCGAATTCCGGAGGGAGCAGATCAAAGACGGTGCGTTGGGCATGCGGATCCTCGTTGGTGCAGACGTATCCCCGCGGCTTATTCATGGCGAGGACGACGGTATCCGGGGTGGATTTGGCGAGGGGTCGCCCATCGACATGGATGGTATCGCGGTCGGGCAGGCAGGTGTCGCCAAGGGAAGCGGGCTGGCCGTTGACAAGGACGCGGCCCTCGGCGATCCAGCTTTCGGCGACGCGTCGCGAGGCCAGGCCTTGCTCGGCGATGACCTTCTGAATCCGGACCGGCTTTTCCCGTGTGTTGAGCTTTGGCATGGGGGAATTACTGAGGCGAGTCGGTGGTGGCAGCAAGAATCCTTTGCACAATTGTGTTGAGAGGCAGGCTGTGGAGGAACTCGGCGGAAAACCGGTTGGTGGGGGTCGGTGGCAGGGCCCGGATCAGTTCGTGCAGGACGAGGGAGCGGTTGGCCTCGACTTCGTCGACCCGTTGGATGGGGGCGAACAGAGGGACCTTGTGAAGGACCGCGGGGTGCTCCCGGACGAGGTCAAGCATGGCGAGGATGGCATCACAAAAGCGGTCCAGTTCGGCCTTGCTGTAGCTTTCGGTGGGCTCGATCATGAGACCGAGCGGTTCCGGCCATGCCACGGTCGGGGCATGATAGCCAAAGTCCAGGAAAAGTTTGCCCATGCGGGTGATGGCCAGTTGGCGTGGAATGCCGATGGCCTCCAGGCTGCGAAACGTGTCCTCCGGGAGGGTGAGGATGAATTCATGCATGCGCGGCGTGGCACCGGCCTGGGCGGGCAGGGACGGGTAGTGGGAACGCAGGCGTTCAAAGCAATAGCGTGAACTGAGGACGGCGAGGGCCGGCATGCGGCGAACGCCGGCGTGGCCGAGGCGCAGGAGGTAAGCGTAGGCCCGCACTTTGTGTGCGAAGTTGCCCCAGTGTCGGTGGAAGCGCCCGATGCTGGCGGGCGGCTTGACCGGAACAAAGCCCTCTTTCCGTTTTTCAATCTGGAATCCCGGGAGGTAAGGGAGAAGCCTTTCACTGACAGCGACAAAAGCATCCCCTGGGCCGCCCCCGCCATGCGGGATGGTCCATGTCTTGTGCAGGTTGTTGTGGACGGCATCGACGCCCATGGCCCCAAGGTCACACCATCCTGCGATGGCATTCATATTGGCTCCGTCCATGTAGACGAGTCCACCAGCCTCGCGGACCTTGGCGGCAATTTCGCGGAAGTGGTGCTCAAAGATGCCGCATGTGTTCGGATTGGTGATCATGACCCCGGCAAGCCGGTCCCGGTAGAGATCGAGCTTCCGTTGGAAGTCATCGAGGTCAATGGAACCATCCGGGCCGCTCTCCAGAAGGACGATGCCGGACGGCAGGCCGTCCTTGTTGCCGGGCCGGTAGCCGGCCATGACGGCGGTGGCAAAATTCGTCCCGTGGGCGGAGGAGGGAATGAAGACAACATCGCGGTGTTCCTGGCCATGATCTCTCAGATAGGCCTGAAACAGTTTAATGCCGACCAGCTCACCTTGGGCTCCAGCCACGGGTTGAGTCGTGACGCCGGCCAAGCCGGTGATGGTCTTGAACCATTCCTGGATTTCAAAAAGGATTTCGAGGGCCCCTTGGCAGTCCTCGAGGGGTGCCTGCGGGTGGAGGTTCGTAAAGCCCGGAAGGCCCGCAGCCCAGTCATTGAGGTACGGGTTGTACTTCATGGTACAAGAGCCGAGCGGGTAAATGGCGGTGTCCGGAGTCAGGTTAAGCTCCCCGAGGGCCGTGTAGTAGTCGACAAGGGCGGCGGTCTCCAATTTTGGAATGCCGGGCAGGTCGGGTCGACGGTGATGACCGAGAATGTCCGGGCAGGCCGCAGGAGGGTGGGCGCGCCTCGCGAATCCAGCAGCAGCGACGCACTCAAGGAGGGCCGTTAGGGGGACTTCCCGATCCGAGAAGGAGAGTTTGAGGAGATGTCGGTCTCCTTGAATACGGTCCGAGACATCGACGCCGAGGTGGAGGCCGGCGGCCCGCGCGTGAGCGATGAGGTCGGAGACCGGCCGATCGAGGGCGAAGACCGGTTCATTGACAAAGGCGGATGTGGGAAAGGCCAGCTCGATCCCTGTGAAGGCGGTGAGCCCGGCCACGGCCTCGCGCGCCCGGGTGGTGGCGGTGACGAAGGCCTCCCTTAGGCCGGCATCGCCCCTTTCCAGAAGGCTGGCGCCGGCAAGCGTGGCAAGAAAGGCCTGATTGGAGCAGATATTGGAGGTGGCCTTGTCCTTGCGGATGTGTTGTTCCCGGGTGGAGAGCACCATGACGTGGCATTCAGCGCCGCTGAGGTCGCGGGCCTTACCGATGTAGCGCCCGGGCGTCTGACGGATGGTGGAGCGCTCCGTCGCGTTGTGACGGACGGCAAAAAGCCCGAGCCCGGGGCCGCCGAAGTTGGGCCCGATGGCGAGGTGCTGAGCTTCACCTACGAGCATGTCGGCTCCCTTTTGGCCAAACAGGGCGGGCGGTTTGAGGCCCCCTGGTGCCAGAAGAATGGGATCAATCACGGCGATGCTGCGGATGCCGTGGAGGGCTGCGAGGTCGGTCAGGGCATCGACGTCCTCAAGCAGGCCAAGGGCGTTGACCTGATGAAAGACAATCCCGGCCAGTCGCGGACCGAGGTCCTGGATGGCGGCTTCGACGTGGCTCGGATCAGTCACCCCGGTGTGCGGATCAAGGGCCACCCAGCTGACCTCGATACCGGTTCCGGGAAGAAGCGTCTCGATGACCTCCCGGTCGGACGGGAAGAGCCCTTCCGAAAGGAGGAGGGTGTCGCCATGGCGGCTCAGGCGGACGGCGGTGGCCATGGCCTCAAAGATGGCCGTGGAGCGGTCGTAGAGCGAACTGTT
>JBEAQI010000095.1:0-4661 GCA_041163965.1 Verrucomicrobiota bacterium
CGGTGGCTGTTCCCGAGCCGGCGACGGTGGCGATCTATGCTGGGTTGGCGGTGATGGGATTGGCGGTGTGGCGCCGCCGGCGTCGGGCCTGAGGGGGAGCGTCCCACGCCCGTGTTGCTGGGGTACGACTGCCTAGGCCGGCTTCGGCAGTGACAGTGCCTTCCTGACCAGTGCTTCCTGTTTCCGGCTGCCGGATTTTACAGCCCTCTCCTCCAAGCGGTTCTCAACCGGTCAGCGTGCGATTTTTCCAGAAATTTGCTTGACCGGACTCCGTTCCCATTGAATAAACGTTTAACTAAGTTTTCTGAGTTCACTTACCAACCTCCAAACCTCCCTACGACGATGAAACGAAACCTACTGATAACGAGTTTGCTGCTGGCACTTGGGTCTGTGACGCATGGGCAATTTACGACCGATCTGAGAATTGTTGGAACTGGTCTGACGGTGCCCGCAGGGAATACCGACTTTGGCAAGTCCGCGATTCTGGATTACACGATTGATGCGGGTGGGTTGCTCAGTTTGAATCATAACTTCGCCAATTCTGGCAACGCTGTCATTGGACCATGGGGAGACGCCCTTGATTTTATCGGGGCTGCTGGGCTCAGTGCCGGTGAAAACACCGGTTTTGGAATGAGAATTTACGGCGTTGTTGGGGGCGCTGACGGTCCAGTGAAGTCTCTCCAGAATTTAGGCATGGGGGTAGGCGGATTTAACAACGGACGAATGGAATGGGGATCAAGCGCTGCCTCTAGCGAGAGTTTTCGCTTTGAAATAACGACGACGAATCTGCCATCAACGCTGAAGGTCGTGATTACGGCGTTTCAGTTTGGCAATGCCAACGCCATTGGGACCGTTTTGCCTGAGGGTAAAATTGATTCCTTGGTAAACGTGTCCGGTTTTGCGGGCGGTGTTCTCGGTTCGATTCCTTTAATGCCCAGTAATCCGGGACCACACAACTTCGCGATCCCGGATGGCGGGCTCTCGATAGTGGGTGGTGGCGGCGTGGAGACGAAGGGAATCTTTGTGCTCTCACAGGCGACGCAGCCCGCCTCTGGCAGCGTCGGCTTCAGTCTCCAAGGGTTTACCTTTGATGTAGTGCCGGTGACGCCGGTGCCCGAGCCCTCGACGGTGGCGATTTATGCTGGGTTGGCGGTGTTGGGGCTGGCGCTCTGGCGTCGTGGGCGGCGTAGCTGAGGGCAAGGTCCAAACTCCTCAATCTCGGCAGCCCGTAACCGACGATGCCAGGTACACCAGCAACGGGAGCCTTGATTCTGGCGGTGCCCGTCATGTCAACGGGTTGGAGCGGTTGATCCTTTGTCGTGCCTTTCTTTGATTTATCCGTGCTTAATCAACAAACACCCTACTGATATCCTGTTATGAACGAAATCCCGTGTTTCCCCAACCTCTCAATTATGCGGCGCGCCGTGTCCCTCATCGGGCTGGTGGGTCTGTCCAGTGTCGCGCCATTGATGGCCCAGGAATCGGCCGAGACGGCTGAGGAGGTCATCGAATTGAGTCCATTCGAGGTATCCGGATCGCAGACTGGATACTACGCGACCGAGACCCTTTCTGGAACGAACCTCAAGACTGACATGCGGTCCCTTGCGAATCCCATCACGGTGGTGACGCAGGAGCTGATGGAAGATATTGGAGCGACCTCGTACAAGGACGTGGTGGATTTTCTGCCCAGCACAAAGAGCTATGATGGAGACACCGCTGACCCCAATGCCGAGGAGGCCCGGCGCGGGACACCATATGTGAGCCGCGGGTTTCGGGTGGGGCAGCTGACGCAGAGTTTTCTGGCGACGAATGTCCGCCAGGACAACTTCAACACCGAGCGGCTGACTCAGTCCCGCGGCCCTAATTCCCTGCTATTCGGGTTGGGCTCGGTGGGTGGGGCGATCGACATTACGCCGATTCGCGGGACCTTCGGGAGTGATTTCAGCAAGGTCGTTATTTCCCTCAACGAGTATGGCCGACGTCGTGGCGTGTTGGACTATAACAAGGAGTTGATCGATGACAAATTGGCGCTGCGTTTGGCGGGCTTGTACGACAAGACCGAGACCTTCCGTGATCTCGAATTCTCCCGGCGCGAGTCCATCTACGCTGATCTCAGCTACAAGCCCTTCAAGCGGACAACGATCCGGTTCAACATAGAGGACGGGTCGATTGAGGAGAACTTTCCCCGGCTGTTCCTGACCAAGGATTGGATCACGCCGTGGATCAATTCGACCTTGCCGCTGAACCAGAAGTCCAATCTGACGGACCTCGATCTGGTGGTGAAGGGGCCGGCCAACACGCGCAACGCGTTGTCGAACATTGTGGACGGCGTGCAGCGTCGCCATGTGACCACGAATTACCTTGTGTGGATCGCCAATGATCCCTCGCTGGGGGTCCAGAATTGGAAGTTCAAAGGGTACGGCAGTCAGCCGCTTATCAACGGACAGTATGAGAACAATCTGAGCCTGCTGAATCCCCAGTTGACCGATTCTATTTATTATCCCCTTGAGACCGTGATTGCTGGGCCGACGGACCGTGTGAAGATGGATTACACCCGGTATTCCGTGACCCTCGAGCAGCAGTTGTTCAAGGACACCTATTTTCAGGCCATTGCCGCGCATGAAGATTTCACATACGATGATTTCCGCGCGGTGCGCCGTGAGGACTGGAACATCAACATCGACACCAACTATTATTTGCCGACGCAGCGGGCCAGCGACAACCCCGATCCCAACCAGCCCCTCAATCCCTACTTTGGTGTGCCGTACATTGAGTCCAATCCCTTTCTGTTGGCGCGCACGACGGAGCTGGACCAGTTTCGCTTGAATTTGTCGCACCGCATCGACCTGTCCGATGTCGACGTCTTTGGTCTCAATCTCGGGGAAATCCAGATGGTTGGTTCCTACTATCGTCTGGAAAGTGACTACCGATTGACCCAGAAGGACGAAATGACGCTGGTGTCGGTGCTGCCGAACGGGTCGCTGGATAATTTGCAGGGCCGCATCTGGCGTCGCTGGTATATGTCCACGGAGGCGCCGACCTATCCGAACATTCCATGGGAACCCTTGGTCCAAAGCGCGGATCCCTCCTTTGGCGGCAATATTGTCCGCGATGTGCAGAGCGCCTTTGTGAACCGCTTGCCTCCCATTCTCAATCTCGAGACGACCGAGTCCCAATTCGGGATTGTGCAATGGCGTCTCCTGCAGGACCGCTTGTCCTTGACGGGTGGGTATCGCGAAGATGAGTACAGTTCCGACTCCATGACCTTCCAGCGTGATCCCGTGACCCGGCTGTATGAGGAGTACGACACCGGTGTCATCGACCGCTTTTCCAACAGCACGGTCGACAATTACAATGTCGGCGCGGTGGTGCGGCCTTTCCGTGACATTGACTTCTATTACAACAAGTCAACGAACAACGTGAACGCTTCCGTCAACAATTATGATGTCTTTGGCGAGTTCCTGCCCCCGCAGGAAGGGGAGGGCTTCGACTACGGTTTCCGGACCTTCTTCTTCGAGGACAGCATTGTCGTGAAGGTCAACTACTATGAGAACACCCAAAAGAACGTGATCAGCAATCCCCTGCGCGACGGCGGTGACGCCGGCGTGGAAATGGCGCGCGAGAACGGCCGCGTGGAGCGCTTGTTGAACTCCCTGGCGGCAGGGGGCCGGTCGGATCTGACGGAGGGCGCGATCCGCTATGGCGACTATGCCGGGAACCAGTTGTGGACCGACATCGAGGACATCCAGTCGACCGGCTATGAACTCGAGGTGACCGCCAACCTGACCAAGGAATGGCGCCTCATGTTCAATATGTCGAAGCAGGAAAGCGCGCTGAATGCGACCTACAAGACTTTCACGAAGTGGTATGATCTCTATGTTGAGCCGATCAAAAACGATGCCAGCGTGTTGTCCCTTCCGGATCCCCGTTTTGGTGACTACACGGTGGAGCGGATCATCGCGGACATGGACCGCAAGGTGCAGTTCCACGAGTCGCAGGTCGGTGGCCAGTTGGTGCGCAGCAGTCGCTGGGCGTGGAATCTGGTGACTTCCTATCGCTTCAGTGAGGGTGGCTGGTGGAAGAGCCTTCAGGTGGGGACAGCGATGCGCTGGCGCGAGGCGCCGGCGATCGGTTATCCTGAAAATCCCGATGGCAGTTTCAACACCCGTAATCCCTTCATGGGCGAGGCCGACTTCACGACTGATATCTGGTTTCAGCGGCCCATTCCTCTCGGCAAGGGTCCCAAGGCGCGGATTATGCACGTTACGCTGCGGGTGACGAATGCTTTCGATGAGGGGCCCTTCATATCCCGCACAGGGGTGGATGACGGAACGGGCAAGGTCGTCATTCTGCAACGGACGTTCAAGGAGCCTCGCACGTTTGAGATCGAGGCCACTATGAAGTTTTAAGGCTGTTAAAGTTTTGCGCCCGGCCTTCATCCAAAAAGGGGGCTGGGCTCTCTTTTTCCGGAGCCAATTCAGTGCATGCATCGTCTCAATCAACAATGCCAGTTTCTTCTCCATGGGATGCTCATGGTTCTCATGGGAGCCAATCTGGAGGCATCGTTGCAGGTAAATTTCGCGCACGGGTACACGGGTTCGGGCACTGCCAATCAGAATGTTGGCCAAATCAGCCTAGCATTCACGGTGGACGCGCGGGGG
>JBEAQI010000096.1:0-3310 GCA_041163965.1 Verrucomicrobiota bacterium
AAGTCCTCGGGCACGATAATCACCAAACGGGAACCGTGGGGCTCCAAGGTCAGCTTTAACTCCGTTCGTCCCTCGCCATCAAAGGGAATGGGGGCTTTCGCAGGGCCCTCCATCGGATTGATCACAAAAGGCAGACCCCGGACGCGGAAACTTAAATCGAGCTCCTGGTCCACCTCTGCTTGGTTCGAAATAAAGTAAATATCCACGCCATTGTCGTGACGGTGCGTCCATGCCACCCCAGGGCCCCGCTCTCCGGAAATCTTGAGATCGGGCTCAAGACCAATCGACGTAAAAGTGGGCTCCCCCCAAGGCCCGATGCCTCGACCCGCCATCACCAGCCCGATCAATTTCTCCAACTGTTGCTCAAGCTCCCTTCTTTCGGCAGCCCCTGCTTGCACCGGAATGCGAATCGTCGGCAGAGTTTCAAACATCACCGGCACCCCGGCCTCCATCAAGCCAATCAGAGCGGCCACGGTCTCCCCAGAAAGATGGCCGGCATTGGGCGCTCCGCGACGATTGCCCGGGACCACAAGGACCCCATACTCGGACCCGCCCGGCAACACCAGCCGGCCATCACGAGCCCGACCCAGACGGACCAAGGCATCGGGATTAATGGAATCATACTGGTATCCGTTCAAGGGATCGATCCAGTCCAAAGGATCCCGGATATTGGCAGAGGCCCGCACCCCTGCCGACCACTCCCGCTGGGGAACCCCGACATTCTTCAGACGCTCCTGCTCTGCCTCGATCCGACCAACGTCCATCAAACCGGGTAAGGCTGTGACAAGGTCTTCGGGCAAGAGGGACCTCCGCGGAATGTCCTCACCAGTAAATACAGCCACGTCCACCACCGGTTGGCCACGTTGCAGCCACTCCTGACACAACATCACGTAGTCGATCCAGCCCTTGACCGCCGGCCACCATGTCTGATCACGCTGAAAGTACAGGCCAACCCCGCTGAGCGTCATTCCCGGCGCACGATCCAACCAAGGATTATGCGCAAAAACCTGGAAAACCAATCGATTGATTCCTGCCGCGAAATGGCGATCGGCAAGGGCCTTCAGCATCCCTGGATGCTCGTCCCACTCCATTCGCAATTGGGTAAAGGCCTCTGCCTGAATGATATTTTTGCCATAAATGCGGCCGCCGGAAATGGCATCACGGATGTCGGTAGGCTTGTCATGCGTGGGGCTCCTTAGCCAGAATTCGCCCATCGGTAGATCGACCGTCCCAAAATGCCGCAAGGCATCGGCGGTCATTGTCGGGGCCACACTCTCCGCACTGAAATGGCACCCTGCTTCCGAGGCCAACTCCTGCAGCGTCCCGAAAAAACGGCTGTTGAGAAGCTCGGAAATCGTCGTTCTCCAGTCATGCAGGAACTGCTCAGACGTCTGCGCGCTTTCAAGAGGAATGCCCGCCGCAATGGGTAGATACGGAAGGAGATCGTACCCGCGCAGATCTTCAAAGTCCTCCCTGAATTGAGCCGACCAATTCTGACTGCCACATTCCCAGCTGTCCACATGGAACAGGCTCAGCCCCCTTCCAGCCTGCCCAACCTCCTTGATGGCCCTTCCAAACCATTCGCGGAATTGCAACCGGGCAGCCTCCTCGCTGAATTTGTCTATTTCCAAGCCCTTCCCGGCTCCCCCAATGTAATTTGTCTTCCCAGTGGACGTGTGTCCCATCCTCAAAAGGGTCCACCGACCCGCGGGCAATTCGATCTCCAGCTCCCCCTCTGGCGATAAGGCCCCCTCCAGGCAAAGAACGCGCTTCAACGGCACGCACCTCTCCGGCGGAAGGTCCTGCGCATCGACTTCCGAGGCAATCCGCCAAACCGCCCCACTCTTGCCCTCAAAATTTGCAACCCGAACCTCTTCGGAAATTTCCAGGTGCATCACCTTCAAAACCGGCCGCCACTTTGCGAAGTCGAGGTCCTCCGCCCCAGGTCCTGAGCCTTCAGGATCGAAGACGAAGCGGAACACCCGGCCCCGCGTCTCCGGCACCAACCATGTCACCGCACCCTCGTCCTGCCAACCATGGCGAGGTGGTTCCAAGGACATCACTTCCTCGAATTCAACACCGTCCACACTGGCCAATAGCGTCATCCGCATGGCCTGGAAATTATTTCCATCAGGCACCACCCGAACCGATCGGCACACAATTTCGCTCGGAAACTGAATCTCAATCCAGCCCGGCTCATCCATTCGAAAACGCTCTTTGTTCTGCGGATTCAATAAGCGGTCCAATCGCTCCTGCTTCGATGAAATAGCTGTTGCCCCCAACGAATGACTGTTCAACCCCGCCCCGACCAGTCCGGGAATCGCGTAAACCGCCACATCGCGATAGAACCCCTCCCGCGTCAGCGGCTGCGGCAGGGTGGTCCGCACCCGTCCCCCACCGTCCACGTCCATGCGACTCCAGACGAGCTGCTGCATCGACTGCCAGGGCTCTACCCATGGGCCGCCAGCCACCGCAAACCCATCGCAGGCATGCATCGCCAGCTCCACCCCTTCGCGGTCCGCCACCTCCACCGCAAACCGCACCCTCTCCCAAAACAAGGGACTCAGCTGCTCCACCGGCGGAGACACATGGGGAGGCTCAACCGCCCCCTTGATCGGCATCAAATATGCCCCGCCAATCCCAGCCTCCGCCATCGCCCTCAGATCGGCTTCGATCCCTTCCGCCGTCACCGCCGCCTCCATCCAATACCAGAAAACCCACGGCCGAGCAGCCTCCCCAGCTCCACTCGACACCCCCACCAACAGCTTCAACCCCATAGCCCACCATAACCCCTTAAGCAGCCCGCAATTGCTCCCCCATTTCCTCAACCGCCCATGAAAAAAGAGTATTTTCATTTGAAATTAATTGATGTATCGTTGTTTCATTATCTCCTTTCAATCCTAAACAGGATTTTCCGCTTAATCTGGGAATCTCCGATAGGGTCCGCCTATGAAACATTGCCTTTCGTATTTTCTATTCTGCCTCTATTTCATCGGTGTCGCTTCCAGCGCAGTGACGGGAGCCACTGGACCCCACGCTGAGCGATTGGATACATGGCGCTTTATTGAAGGAGATCCGCATGGGGCACATTTGGTGGACTTCGATGACGCCGATTGGGAAGACGTCCACCTTCCTCACGATTGGAGTATTGGACGTGTTCCCCAACGGGATGCCCCGAGCAGCCGCGGTGGCGGTTTTTTTTCCACGGGCGTGGGTTGGTACCGCACTGGAATAGAGGCGCCGGAGGCGTGGCGGGAGCAACAGGTGGAGCTCCTCTTTGAGGGCAGTTACCGGGCCACAGAAGTCTGGG
>JBEAQI010000097.1:0-5591 GCA_041163965.1 Verrucomicrobiota bacterium
GTTGGAGTCCGTGCGGGTGTCCTCGTCGCCAAGGAGGACGACGGTGGGGATGTTCAGCATGGCGGCCAGGTTTTTTTCCGGAAGGGCGGTTCCCTTGTAGCCATAAGGCCATGACACATCAGGATCCGGGAGCGTGTACCAACCCGCGTTGGAGGGGATGGCGAGAAGCAGATGCGGATCCGGATGGAGGGCCATGAGGCGATGGAGAAACTGGCTTCCGGCGCTGTGTCCAAAAGCCATGTAGCCAGCGGCAGTGGTCAACCCAAGAACGTTGCGTGCATGAAGGAAGACGGCCTGAGGGACGGCATAGCTCCATGTGGCAGCGGGGGTGGGCGGAGCGATTGGTTCCTCCGATGTGAAGAGGTTGCCGAGGTTGTATCCGGTCGTGCCGGGGAATAATTCCTCGGAGAATAGCGGCGTGAGGACAAGAAACCCAAACTCATCGGCGAGGTCGATCCAACTGTCCCGGTAAAAATCAGCGTTTCGCTTCATGCCATGGAAGACCATGACAGGAGGGGTCGACGGCGAGTAATTTTCAGGAAGGTAGTAGTGAATTTCAATGTTCCGCTGGTGCGCGGGGCTGTGCATTTCAAATACGCCCCTGCCGGTGGGAAGGGCATGGAGGACGGGGCCGACAAGCCAGAGCGAAATGAGGATGAGGAGGCGGCTCAAGAACATTGGGTTAGATAGGTGTGAAGAAAGTCCCTGAAGAGGTGGAGCCTGCCGAGCAAGGATGACCGCTCAAGGTATTCCCTTGAACTATGCATGCCTCCGCCCACGGGTCCGAGTCCGCAGAGCACCGGTATGCCATGCGGGGAGGCAAAGGATGCGTCTGAACCACCGCCAGAAAAGGCCCATGTCAGATCGATACCGTAAGACTTGGCAATGCCGTTGATGACATTGATCCAATGATCTCCTTCTTCGGTCGGGAGCATCGGTGGACGGGTGATGCCACCCTGCGCCTCAATCTGAACCCGTTGGTCGAAAGGCTTCAGCGCCCGATGCTGTATCCATTTTTCGAGACGTGGACCATCTTCGAGGGAGGTGATGCGCATATCAATCTCCAGTTCCGCCCGATCTGAAACAACATTGATGGATGATCCTCCACGAATGATGCCCGGGTTGACGGTGATTCCACGCGCTGGATCCTCAAGGTCGCGCAGGTCGACGATAAAGCGGGCCAGCTCTGTGTTGGCGCAGGCCCCTTTTTCCGGTTCCACCCCGCTGTGCGCGCTGACGCCACGGAAGAGAACCTTGAAGCGGAGGATCCCTTTGCGTTGGCGGACACAGCTGCCATCCGAGCGCGCCGGCTCGGTCGTGATGACCAGACGGGCCGCTTTGGCGAGGTTTTCGATGTCACCATGGACGGTCGGGCAGCTCAACTCATGTTCCCCGTTCAGGAAGACGCCCACGGTCCCTTTAAGCAGGTCGGCTTCCTGCAGTTGTCGGATGGCGTAGAGGGCCATGAGGCAACCTGCCTTCATGTCGGCGACGCCCGGCCCGTGGAGACGGTCCGCATCCAGCGAAAAGGGCCGCTGGGCGACGGTACCGGCGGGGAAGACGGTATCGGTGTGACAAAGAATCAGCAGATCGAAGGTCTCGCCCGGTTGATTCTGCAGAAGGAGGCTTTTGGCGAATGTCTCGGGCTGGTGTTCGAAGCGCCGGGCGGACCAGCCGAGGGCTTGATAGCCCTCGGCCAGCCAATCGGTGACCTGATCGACCCCTGTGAGGCACCTCGAACCTGAATCAATATTGACGAGGTGTTTGAGGTCGTTCAGGTAGGCGGTCAGATCGATCGGCGACAGTCCTGCCTCGATGGCTTTAGAAAGCATACTGCCAATCGATGTAGGTGAAGCGTTTGCGATTGCTGTGAAGCGAGGTCTCGTAACCCATGGATTCATCCGGATTGAGCGGTGGGTCCTCGTCAAATAGATTGCGCACCCCGAGGGTGATCCGGCTGCCTTTGAGGAAGCCGTCACTGAAGCGGTAGGCGACGGTGACGTTGGTCCGCACGAAGGCGTCTAGGACCCAGATTTCCCCATCATCAGCGACGACATCGTTGTCGTAGGTTTTGCCGAGGTAGGTGGTGGATATACCGCTGGACCATGGCCCATTGCGCCAGGAAAGGGCGACGCGGGCGCGGATTTTCGGATTGATTTCATCCTGGATGAGGTCGAAGGGGGCCCGACCAGGTGCTTCCGTATCCTCGTAAGTCTCCAGATAGCTGGCTTCGCCGGTGATCCGGAAGGTTCCCCATGAAGTTTTGGGAAGGCGATATTCAAAGCCAATGTCCCAACCGCTGATTTCACGCAGGGCCTGATTGATGAACGGATTGTTGACCAAGGTGATGGGGCCGGCAGGGGCAAATCCCTGGCTGGTGGCAAGGGCAATCATTTCCTGGGAGATCGGGCCCCGTTCGACCCGAGGATCCCCCGTAACAACCTGACCAGGAGAGTAACTGGAGGCGGTGGCAGGCAGGGTGTTGAGGATGGCGGTGTCGATATTGATGATGTCACCGGTTCCGAGGGTGCCGATTTGATCCGAGATCTTGATATGATAATAATCGAGCGAAACGGTGAGGCTTTCAAAGCCCGGAACGCGGACCACTATGCCCGCGGTCCATGTTTCCGATTCTTCTGGGCCCAGCCCCAGATTGCCCCCCCGACGGTCTGCCAATTGCTGGGATCCGTCGTTGTCCGAGTTGTTTGGATCCCACTGGATGCGGTAATCATCGACAATGCCGGTGTTGAAGCGCTGGATGGGTTCGGTGAGGATCGAAAGATTGGGAGCGGTGAAGCCCTCCGAATAGCTCGCACGCAGGTAGAGGTCGGGGTTGAGGTACCAGACCAAGCCTGCCTTGGGCTTGGAGACTTCACCGAAATCGTCATAATCTTCCCAGCGTCCGGCCAACTGAATTTCGAGACGATGGAAACCCGGCACCTTGTTGGCATCGCCAATGAGGGGCAGAAGCAGTTCGGCGTAGGCCCCTTGAACCGAGCGCTCCGATTTGGTGTCGCTGGTTGGGCTGACTCCGATGATGTCGGATTCTCCTTGGTAGGTGTCATCGTAGCGGATGGTGCCATCAATGCGTGGATCACGGTCATCCATGTAGTCCTCGGAGCGGAATTCGACGCCGATGGCCAGACCGGCGGGGTTACCGAAGAGTGAGAAGAGTTCCGGGTTGTTGGCGCGGAAATCATAGCTGAGCAGAGAGGTCTCCGCGGTGCGCGAGGCCTCGATGATGAGGTCTGGGAAATTGGCCGGATCATTGCTGCCTGGGCCGGCGAAAACATTGAGCGCCCCCGGGGTGTCATTGGCGAGCGCTTCCGATAGCCCGGTTTTGGAAAGGCGTCCTCCGGACAGGTCCGTGGCCTCGTTCAGATTGTAGCGGATCGCGCTTTCCCAATACCAATCCTGCAGCAGGCGGCCTCTAAGACCGACTGTCCAGAGGAAGCTGTCGCTTTCCACGTCGACGGTCCGCAGTCCAAGGTCTTCGGCGCGCCAGCCGTCCAGCTGGATGTCAATGCCTGCGTCGGGGAGGGGGCTGCCGTTTTCAAGGGTGATGCCTGAGAGGCGGTTTGGATTGGGTCGGCCATCAGCAAAGGTCACTGGGCCAAATGGATTGTAGTAGTTGTCGGCGGGGACGATGAGGGCGTCGCTGGTCCCAATCACCACCGCGGCGCGGTACTGGAAGGTCTCGGAATGGTACCACCCAAAATCCCCAAAAAGACTGAGGGTATCGCTGAATTCGTGATTCAGACTGGCAAAGAAATTCTGCCGTTCGACCTCGGATGTCAGTGTACGAAAGGGGGCATAATCGTAGCGTTCCTCAGTGGGAAGGGTGCCGTCGTCAATCGCCGTGCCGTCCGCAAGCGTCGCCGTTGTTCCAGGGAGTCCGGGCGCGTTGATGTGAAAGCGGCCGGTGCTGTCCGTGATCCGCTTGCCATCCTGTGAGAGGGCGTCCCGCGAATTTGGCAGATCACTTTCCAGATTTGCATACACCCCACCGGAGCTGACGTTGATGATCGATGCGTCTCCCCGCCACTTTTCCGCCACCAAAGCCCGCTTGTCACCGTAGATGGCATAGTCCCGGTCCGACCCCATGATCATATCCCGCTCGAAGTGGCTCAAAAAGAGGGAGAGATTCGTTTTTCCTCCGTTGAAATCAAAGCCTCCAGTGTAGCTCATCTGCCATTCGTCAAAGCCATAATCATCGCTTCCGTAGCGGGCGCTCAGTTCCTGGCCGGTGAAGTTAGCTTTCAAATTTGTATTCACGACCCCGGCCGAAGCATCCGTGCCGTAGATCGCCGAGGCCCCGTCGCGTAAGACCTCAATCTGGTCAATCAGGCCAGCGGGGATGATATTGGCATTCACCAACACACTGGGAGCTTGGCCCACGGTCTGGTTCAGTGGGTGCGGCGCCAGACGACGGCCATTCATCAGCACTAGGGTCTGCCCCGGGCCAGCGCCGCGCAAGTTGATGGATGTCACGTCGCCTCGCGCGTCGTTTGGACCATCGGAGGCTTCCTCAAATTCTGGAGACCCGACAAATACCATGTCCGAGAATATCTCTCCCGGTGAGGTGTATCCATCGATCGAGAGATTTTCCGCGTCCAATACCGTGACCGGCAAGCCGCTCTCCTCCTCGAAGCGGGTGATGGAGGACCCCAACACGGTGTAGGCTTCCAGTTCCACGACCTCACCGCTGGACGTACCCGAGGCGCCTTCCCCAAGCGCCCCTTGCCCCAGCACCGGGCTCACTGTTCCCATCCATGCACTCAGGATCACTAGTCCCATGTGCGCTACCTGTCGGCCTTTGTTTGTCTTCATTTGTCTAATCGCTTGGTTGGTTGGAGTTGTTGTGTGAAATATCCTCTTTAGGAAGGATTGTATACGAAAAGTCTTTTTAGGCCTATTTTGTCAAGTTTTTGCCAGTCTTTGCGGCAATGTTGTATACACAGGGGAATGGAGTGGGCTTGACAGGCCATAGGGA
This sequence comes from Verrucomicrobiota bacterium, assembly GCA_041163965.1. GTDB lineage: Bacteria > Verrucomicrobiota > Verrucomicrobiia > Opitutales > Oceanipulchritudinaceae > Oceanipulchritudo. Next base: position 4,994 of record JBEAQI010000097.1, read on the forward strand.
GGAGGTAAAAGCGAGAAATGGGTACGGTGCGGCCGTCGTTGGTGGAGTTGATCGAGGAGCGCGAAAGCGGGAAGAGTCTGCCCGAGTGGGTGTATGGCACGTTGAAGCGGCGTATTTTGACAGGGGAATTATTTCCGGGGGAGCGTTTGTTGGAGAAGGATCTGTGTGAGGATCTTGGGGTATCGCGGACGCCGCTGCGGGAGGCTTTGAATCGATTGGGGAACGAGGATTTGGTGGTTTTCAGGCCGCACTGTGGATATGTGACGGCGCCATTGAGTGTTGCTGAGTTTCGCCATTTGCAGGATTTGCGGATGATCGTGGAGGGCCGGGTGGCGGCGTTGGCGGCGGTCCGGGCGACGGAGGAGGATTTGAGGCGACTGCGGGCGACGATGGAGATGCCTGAGGTGGGGGCTGGAGATGATACCGCCTTTGCGGCTTTTTGCCGAGCGAATGCCCAATTTCATTTGGAATTGGTGAGGGCGGCGCACAATCCGATGATGGAGGGGATCGTGATGACGGCCTTGGATAAGTACCAGCGCCCGGCGTATATTGGGATAGGGCGGGTGACGGAGCCGGAAAAGGCGAGCCGCTGTCATCG
>JBEAQI010000098.1:0-2571 GCA_041163965.1 Verrucomicrobiota bacterium
CCCGCCAACCATGAAAGGTGCCCCAACGGGATCAACTGAAAAACAAACGGGCCCGTAAAACCCGTGTTTCAATAACTTGACACCGCAGCCTGTACTGCATGGCAGCGGCCATAATAAAGCCCGGATCAATCGATTGCACCCATTTTTCAAACCGGCACGAGGCGGCCCGCAACCGTCGCTATCGGCATCCCCTCGAGCTGGCTCAACGCCTCGCGGTACAGGTCAAGCTGCGGGGCATACCGCTCCAACAGCTGTTCCTCCGGAGAACGGGCGGGGTCCAAGGCGTCGGTTTTGAAATCATAAATGATCGCCTTGGTGGCGCGGCCGCCGTCGCGCCATAGGTGAACGCGGTCCATGATGCCGTTGGTCAGGTAACCGTCATGCTTGAGGGCATAGGGGCGCTCACGCCAGACCTCCACCACACCAGCCGGTGGTGAGGCAAAAACCTCGCGTGCCAGAGGGGTCTCGAAGAAGGCCGCCAAGCGGGGCCGCAACGGGGCCGCCGCCCCATCGATAATGGCCTGCAGGGCCGCGGGATCGGAAAAATCAATCCACTGGAATCGGGAAAGAAAAAGGTGCACATCTGAACCGAAGCGCCGGCCGGCGGCCGAGGGAATGGAGGGCCCGCGACCCTGCAAGGCATGCGCCACCCCCGATGGCGAGGGCCGACGCTGCAAGGGCCTGCGCGGCGCAAAATGGACCCCTGATGGCGCCATCGCCAAACGGGCCGGCAGTTTACCACTGGGTTCCTTGATGGCATTCTTCGGCTCCGCAAACCAGCCAAATTTGCCTTCCGTCTGCTTGAATTCAAGGGATTCCATGACAGGCAGATTCTCCGCGAGTTCCTCAGCGGTCTGGCTTCCGGCAGCAAAGAGATCCAGCCACACGGCTGCCGAGTGGGTCTTGTTGTCAGGCTTGCAGATGGCGTAAAACCCGCGCTTGGCACGGGTCATGGCGACATAGAGGAGGCAGGTTGCCTCGAACAGGTCGTCCGCCTCCCTCTGCTGCAAAACAGGGCGCAGAGCGGGATCCACCAATACCAACTCCTTCTTTGGGAAGGTGAATATCCACTCCACCTCGCGCTTCGCATCTCGCTTTTCCTTCAGTCCGGAATAATCCGGCCGAATGAGCGTCTCCGACCCAAAGCCCGCCAGCAACACGATATCGAAATCCAATCCCTTGGACTTGTGCACGGTCATCACCTGCACCGCTCGGGAATTGGAACTTTCACGGACCTTGAACTGGAGAAGGTATTGAATGAAGCCCTCAAGGGAAGGATTCTCACCCTCCTCGAATTGGCGTGCCGCCTCGATTAACTGGAAAATGCGCAGCTGGATGAAGTCACCGGCCAGCCCCGCCTCCGCCACCGCCTTCATGGCCACGCCTGTGGCCTCCGCGTAGCGCCCCCTGCTCAAGGCCATGCGCACTGCCTCAAGGGTATCGGACAGGGCCCCCATGAGCCCGGGCAAGGCCATCGTCGCGGGCATTTGCCGAGGCAAGCCCTCCTGCGGACGGGCCAATCTGCCCAACAGACTGAGCAACCACAAACCGGCCGCATTGTCGGAGACGATCGTGGTCTCGCCCTCCATGCTGGCAGGAATGCCCGCCGCTCGCAAAGCCGCGGTCATTTCCCCGACCCGCCTGTTGTTGCGTAAAAGTATCGCGCAACTGAGCTTACGCGCCACGGGGTTGACCTTCCGCAACAGCTCAATGCAGCCATCCTCCACCGTCGACGCCTCCACAACCTCCAACAGGCCCGCAAAGCCGCTCTGGTCGCGCAAATGCTTCGCCACGGTGTGTTCCTCCCAGTTGCTCTGCCACCGGTCCCGTACCGCTTTCGGCAATGCCTCCACTCTCTTCAAGTTCGCAAAAATCCGGTTCACATACCGGATCACACTGGGGCAACTGCGAAAAGATTCATTCAGCGGCAGGGTCTGGATGACCTCCGCATAACGGTCCCGTATGTCATCAAAAAGGCGGCTGTCACCGCCACGCCAGCCGTAAATGGACTGCTTCACATCGCCAACGTAAAAGAAGCTACGCTCCGCAGAGCCAGCTTGGACCGCCTCGTCGATGAACCCCGACAGAACGTTCCATTGCAGTCGCGAGGTATCTTGAAATTCATCGAGCAGCCAATGATCAATACGGGTATCAAGGCGGTATTGGAGGAGACTGGCTCCAATCTGGCAGGCCTCCCCGCGCAGATGATCGACCAGCAGACGGGGTAAATCTGCAAAGACCAAGCCCCCTGTCTCGCGAACTAGTTGGGAGTAATTGGCCTCAAACCCTTGCAAGAGAATCCCCAAATGCCCCGTCCGGACCGCCCGCACCGCATACTCCATCCGGAGATAATACCCCAGCACATCATGGAGGTGACGGGCGATGTCACCGCTGAAATAATAGGCACCCCTGTTGAATTGAATGGATGCCTCTCCCTCTCCAAGCTGGGAATAGGCCTCCACCAATCGCCAAAAAAGGGTCTTGCCCTTGAAGGTCTCCCCGGGGCGCCACTGTAATAGAGCACTCGTCATCTCGTTAAGGGGACCATGCAGCTTTCCCCAACCGGGACTC
>JBEAQI010000099.1:0-2660 GCA_041163965.1 Verrucomicrobiota bacterium
CAGTAAACGCCCCCCCCGCGCCACCCGCTTCGACCCTTCTCCCAATTCGCGGTACAGCAAACCAAGGTCTTCCTCCCGCCCCATGCGTTCGCCGTAGGGGGGATTTGCCACCATCAGACCACCCGCGCAGTCGACCGCCATCTGTTGCAAAGGCTCCGCCGTAAATCGAATATCCGCTTCCGCAAAAAAAGCCTCCTTGATCGACCGGGCCTGCTCAATGACAGCGGCATCCTTGTCCCACCCCAAGACTGGCTTGTCGCACCCAACCTCCCTTTCCCGCAAATAGACACGCTGTGCGGCATGGACCTCGGGGTCATAATCCAGCCAATGCTCAAAGGCGAACCCCCGGTCCAGATTGGGCGCACGCCGCGCCATCAACATCCAGCCTTCAAACAAGAAAGTACCCGACCCACACATCGGATCCACCAACCCAGCTGCCGCTCCAGCCTCTCCAAGCAGCAACATCCCTGCCGCCAGATCCTCTTTTATCGGCGCAGGCCCATGCTCAACACGATATCCGCGCTTAAATAATGGGATTCCTGAACTGTCCAGACACAACGTCACCCTGTCACCCTGTAAGTGGACCACAATGTGAATATCGGGATCACCCTTGCTAATCGACGGGCGCTCCCCCTCCAGCTTGCGGAATGTGTCGACGATGGCGTCCTTCACCCGGTGGATCACATACTGGCTGTTTGTCATTCCCGGTGACCGGCCATTGACGTCGATCCGGATCGTGCTGCTGCGTCGAAACAGCTGATGCCAATTGGTCCTTCTAGCCTGGTAATACAACCGATCATAGTCACGCGCCGTAAAGGTCCGTAGCGGCACCAAAATCTGTATCGCACTGCGCAAACCCATGTTCAGGCGGTACAACTCGGCCTGTCCCGCCCGAAAATTTACGGCCCGCTTGGCCGCTTCAACCGAGGTCCCTCCAAGTTCGCGGATTTCTTCCGCCAATACGCCCTCCAAACCGGGGCGACACGTTGCCACACATTCCATGCCGGAATTTCCTGTCCTCCTCAAAATGGAATATCGTCATCATCCTCAATCCCGTAGGCCGCCGGATCCTCGGCCGGAATAGCCGTCACCGTCTCCTCCGCGCTCCCCTCTCCTGCCTCAATCTTCCAAGCCGACAAGTCGACATAAAACCGGTCGTTCCACTCGCGCCCACGGACGTCAAAGGAAACCTTTACACTGTCTCCCTCCTTCAATCCATTCAACATGTCTGCCTTTTCCTTAAGACAGTCCAACTTGATATCCTGCGGAAATCGCTCCGCCGTCGTCACCACAAACTCCTGTTTATAGAAGCCACTGGGAAACTCCTGACGCTCAAATATCCGCTTAATTTTTCCTGTTAGTTCGTATGCCATGCCCTCGAAAATGCGCCAGCACCGCCACATGTCCACCGCAATCCTTACCTGAATTTGACTAAACACTCTGCTTGAAATCACCAAAAATGAAGCTGGCCCCGTATCGGGGCCAGCTCTTCAGTAAGGTCTCCTGTTAGATGATTGGAAAGGCTTCAGACCTCCGTCGCGCGCACCCCTCGCCGGCGCCAAAGCACCATTCCTATGACCCCAAGAATCGCCATTGAGGCCACCACGCTCGGTTCCGGAACAGGACTGAAATAGGCATACCCCTTCGCGCTCTCGTCTCCAGGCTGTATTCCCTGCCAGCGGATGAATACATGGGGAATTTCAGACGCCAGATACCCCGCCCAGTCAATGCTCTCTCCCACCGGCAAACTGTCCATGTCGAAGGAAAACACCGCTGTGCTGCCTTGCCCTAGTCCGTTCAGGTCGGGATTGTTGACGATTTCACTCCCAAAATACAGATACTCGTCGTTGTTTCCCAAGCCGGTCCCCATCCCGCTCCATACTTGGTGGAAGTTGCCGTCATCCCCGACATCATTCCATGCCGTAGGACCACTCGATAAGGTCGCATCCGGCCGGAACCCACCCAACGTCGTCGGCTTCAGCACATACACACCAGTGATAAACGAAGCCGTCCAGTCGATGCTCGTGTTCGTTAACGTCAACCCTACCGCATCGATCGTCCCGAAATCGACCTCGCCCGCAGCACCCACTCCCGTCAGGTTTCTTACCCCTTCCGTCTCATCAATCGAAAAATGGAAAACCGGTTGCCCGCTTAAAAGCAACCCGCTCCCCATGAGGGCCATTAGGCCCGTTACGCTTTGTCTCATTGATTTCATTTCCTGTCCTCCTTGATGAAGTTTTGTTCCAGTGAATCCGAGAATAGTTATTATACCCCAAAAAACAACAGAAAAAACCCTATTTTCTTAAGGGAAGGCTTCATCCTTTCGCCAAGGTCACTCGTCAGACAGGCCTTTCAACGTCTCACCATCTGATAAATCGAGCGAGCCTCTGTCAAAAACTGGGATTGCATGGAAGAATCGTCGGGCAAATGCGCCAGCACCCCGACTGTTCAAGGCTCTTTGCGGAATTCCCCGTTCAATTCCCACCCAAACAAGCGCCAAGGGATAAAAGGGGTAGTTAATCCGTGCTCGAGCTCATACATCCATGTATGAACTGAAGGTGATGCATCAGCGCCGGACACGCCACCAAATACGGGACTCCAGCTCTGGCCAGTCCATTCCATCAACCAAATCGTTCCGGAGGAGCGGGCATTATGAGTCC
>JBEAQI010000100.1:0-6051 GCA_041163965.1 Verrucomicrobiota bacterium
TCATTCGGACCATTCAGGATCAGTCTCGGTAAAGACGGTAAAGGGCCTGGGTACCTTCCTCCGCAAAACCGTTTGAGGCAAGTCGCTGGTAAAGAGCCTTGGCCTGCTCCAGCCCGGGCAAGTCGAGCTGCATTTCCCGCGCCGCCTCAATCGCCAGACCCAGATCCTTGACAAAGTGCTTCACATAAAATCCAGGCTCAAAATTGCCATCGAGAAAACGGGGGGCCAGGTTTGAAAGGCTCCAACTGCCGGCCGCTCCGGCCGCGATCGCCGTCAATACGCGCCGCGCGTCCAAGCCGGCAGACTCCGCAAAGGCAAAAGCCTCACAGACCCCGATCATGCCACTGGCAATCGCGATCTGGTTGGCCAGCTTGCACAATTGGCCGGAGCCGGCAGGGCCTTGATAGGAAATATTTTTCCCGAGAAGGACGAATATGGGCTTGGCCAACTCGAAGCCGTCGTGGTCGCCCCCCACCATGATCGTCAAGCGCGCTTCCCGCGCCCCGATATCCCCCCCGGAAACGGGAGCATCCAAGCCATGGGCCCCGCGTGCGGCCGCCTCTGCCGCGATGCGCTTGGCCAGGACGGGACTGGAGGTGGTCATATCAATGAAAACCATGCCGGGGCGGGCGGCCTCCAAGAGGTTGGAAGGCCCGAAATACAGAGCCTCCACATCCGCCGGATAGCCCGCGATGGTGATGACAAGATCCGAGCAAGCCGCCACCTCGCCCGGTGTGTCACACCAGTGCGCGCCCGCCTCATTGAGAGGAGCTGCTTTGTGCCGAGTCCGGTTATGAACGGCAAGGGTATGACCCGCTTCAAGAATGTGTCGCGCCATACTGGCGCCCATGACGCCGGTCCCGATGAATCCCACCCGCATAAGCAACGCGCCGTCTAGAAGAAACGGATTGTCTGGGATTGCATGCGGGCATGCTCTTCATCCGTGCAAGGAGCATTAGTCGGAACCGCGGTCTCCGCATCGGAGGCCTGCACAAGATGGTTGGAAAGCAGGTAGTTCTCGACTTCCTCCCCACTGACATCCGCCAGCATGACCCCGTCCACCACTACACATGGGGAGAGGGGTTGGCCGGACTTTTGCACCATCTCCGCGTAGTTCGCGGGATTGTTGATAATGTCCTTGTCGGTGTAAGGAAGGTCGTACTTGGCAAGAATGGCGCGCACGCCATTGCTCCATCCACAGGTCGGTTTGAGATAAGCGGTGATTTCCATATCTTTCACGATATGCAAATCATTGGGAAGTCAACTAGCGACGGCGACTCACGATGACCAATGCCGCCCCAACCACTGCAATGAAGATGGAGTAGAAGGCGCCGCGGCTTAATCCGAAAAGCAGTCCGGCATCGGGCTCCCGAAAATATTCCACAATGATACGGGCCACTGCGTAAAACAGGAAAAATTCGCCGCTGAGTTGTCCGTTCGGGAGCGGGCGCCCCCTGAGTCGTGTCCACCAAAAACGTCCCTGCATATACAAAAGCAGGCACAGCCCTTCCAGTCCGGCTTGATACAACTGGGACGGATGCCGGGGAAAAATGGCTTCCAAAGGCGTCCCGGGGGGCGCGCTGCCGGGAAAGATCACCGCCCATGGGACGCTCGTTACTTTACCCCACAGCTCTCCATTGACGAAATTGGCCAGCCGCCCAAAAAAGAGTCCACCCGCCGCCACCGAGCACACAAGGTCCCCCAGTTGGAGTACCGGGACAGCCTGCCGCCGCGCGGCCCAAACGGTCGCCAACGCAACACCCGCAAATCCGCCATGACTGGCCATTCCCCCCTCCCAGACCTTGAAGAAAATAAGCGGGTCCTCTATGAGCAGCCTCGGTGTGTACAGGAGAAAGTAGCCGAGGCGCCCCCCTAGAATGACTCCGAGAATCATGGCCATGGCCACCGACTCCATGGCCGGGGGCGCAAGGGGGGAAAAGCCGCGGCGCCAATAGAGGTACAGCAACCCGAAGGCCGTAAGGAAGCCAGCCAGATAAGCGAGCCCATACCACCGGATCGCCAGAGTCTCTGTGATCTGCCAAAGAACCGGATCAAGATCGTGTACCCAATGGGTCAGCTCTGCCAACACGATCATCTTAACTGCGCTCACTCTCCTCCGATAAGACCGGCGTCACACTGGGCAATCGCTCGGCGCGCTTTTTAGCAAGTTCGCGCATATCCACCGCCATATCGGACTCCTCATAGATTTCGTGCCCAAGAAGGTGCTCCACGATATCCTCCATCGTGATCACGCCCGCCGTACTCCCATACTCGTCCACCACTACCGCCATCTGCTGGTGTTTTTTCATGAACTGCTGCAGGGCCTGCAACCCAGAAGCCGCTTCGGGGATAAAAAGCGTGTCTGTCGCCAAAGAACGCATCGTCAAATCACCCTTGCCCTCGGAACTGGCCTCCAGAATGTCGCGGCGGCGAATCACACCGACAATGTCGTCGATGGTCTCGCCATAAACGGGAATGCGCGCAAAGGGGATGTTGCGGAATTCATGGCAGACCTCCTCCACCGTCAAACTCTCCCGCAGAAACGTCACCACTGTACGCGGTGTCATCAGGGATTCGACACTGACGTCATCCAGACTAAGGGCGTTGGAGATGAGGTCGCGCTCGTTGTCACTAAGGGCTCCGCTCTGCGCACTTCGCTCCGCCAGCAGACGGATCTCTTCCTCCTGCTCTTCCTCGCTCGGCGCCTCCTTTTGCACGATCACCGTTAACAAACGTTTGGCGATGAAGGATATCGGCAACATCGACAACCGAACCAGCAGCAAAGGATACACAAGGTAGAGGCCCAACTGCTTGCGGTAGGCCACGCCGACATTTTTGGGAATAATCTCTGAGAAAAAAAGAATTCCCAGCACCAGTCCGGCAGATAGGAGGCCCAATGACGTGCTGTCGAGGAGGTCAGCGGCCAGAGCCCCAACAATGGTCGCCCCCGCGGTATTGGCGATGGTATTCAGCGTCAAAACCGCTGAACTGGTCTCATCAAGCCCCAGTTTGTAGACCTCCAAGAGCCCCCCAATATGCGGGTGGCGCTTCTTGAGGGCCTCGATTTCCGCCATTGTGGTGCTCAGTATAAAGGCCTCCAGAAGGGAACAGAGAGCCGAGATCCCAAGGGTGAAGGCAACGGCAACTACCAGAGCGGTCATCGGTGCCCTCCTGAACCTTGAAAGGGCCCCGCTTGTCGGGCAGCCATGGAATCCTTGTTATTACAGCCATTCACGTCATCCCCAACGGGACAACTGTCAGGCTCCGAGTCGTCTGGTTCACCAATAATCATCTTTAAACGTGAATTTTCTGGGAGTCTCACCACAAAACGCAATTCCTATTGCACAAAGGACCCTGAAATCCTCCAATACAGCCCATGGACGATCACGACCTGCCGGTCTTGGACGCATTTGCGACAAAAAAAAAGCCGATGTACCCGGTGGGCGATGACTTGCGGCGTTACCTCAAAACCTACAACCGGGAATTTGAGTTGCCGGTTTCCTACACGCGTTTGTTGGAATGGGCCGAGGCCATGCCGCTCTATGACGCCGATGGCGACGACACCCTTTGGCGAACCGTCATCTACCGACCAGAGGTATGGAGGCGCCTCAACAAGCATCTCACCCATATTTACGCGCTCCTGAAGACGGAGGGCGATACGTCTTTCACGGAGCACCTCTACGTGGACCGAGTTGATTATTGCACCTTCGGGAACAGCAATCCCTTCCGGATCCGGGTCGTCAATGGGTACAATGAAAACCAGGACTACTACTACATCAAGCGCTCCGACGCCTCGCGCGTCTACGGCTTGGAACTGGAGCACCTGCTCTCCCCCAACCGGATGCACTACTTCGTCGCTGACGAAATTCTCGTCGAGGAGCATGTCATCGGAATCCCCGGCGACCGCTTCGTCTCGACATGGTTGGACAATCCACACCTCAACAAAATCAGGCTGGCCAAAGAGCTGGTGAAATTCAACGAACGGTGCTTCATGCGCCTCCTGGGAGATATGCGGGCCTATAATTTTGTGGTCGAGGTCACTCCGGATTTTGAGGACGTCCAGATCCGCATTCGGGCCATGGATTTTGACCAGCAAACCTACAGCGGTCGCCTCAAATTCTACCTGCCGCAATTTTTCAAAGACAACAATCGCTTGGTCGAGTTTTGTGTCCACCAGTTGAATCCGCAGACGGCCTTGCAATACCAGCGTGAAGAGCAGGCCGTCATCCATCGGCGCATGCAGTTGGCGGAGGCACGCGTCCGACGCCTCCTCGCCTGCATGTGCACCGATATTATCTCCACTGAGGAAAAAGTGAGCGAGCTAAAGGCCGGCCTGAGCGAGCATCACAAGGATCAGCGCTTCATGCGGGCCACTCACATGGGGCACCTCGTGCAAAGCTCTTTGGACCTGATTTCAGACCGCGTCAAACGGCACCGCAAACAGATGGAGACGGCCCTCCTGGACGACATTTGAGCGGGATCAGCGGTCCAGCGCGATCCAGCCACTACGAGTCCCACTGAACCACCGCTTGCCAGCCAAGCCGGTGCCGCGCAGATAGTAGAGCCATTCCGAGCCCTCATAGCGGTACAACCAGGGGTATGTCTGGCCACTGGTCCACATGTAGCCGAGCTGGGCATCGAAAAAGTAAACGCCATCACGGGTGGGGTCCTCCGTGACAACCGTGTAAAGGTGACCATGCTCGAGATGCTGGATCCAGTCCGGAGCCTGCGCGCTGTGCGCGTACCACCCGAGCCACCCGGACTCCCTCCACATATCCCCGGCATCCGCCGCCGCGGGATCCACTTCGCGCATCGAATCGGCCCGATATAGCCACCGCAGTTCTCGGATCGCTCCGGCACGGCTGGAGGTCTTCGCGTCAACAACAGTCCATTTGTCCTCGGAAACTGGATACCACACATCGTCATCGGAAAGGAGCCGCCGGGGACCCACATCCTCCCCTCGAATACCCACCTGCCCGAGGTCGATCGGTTCCACCCCGTAAACGCCCGCCGGCACATAGGCCTTGGCACCATCCACCGCGCTTCCCTCCAGGATGTAGCTGTATCCATTGCCCATGGCGGTTGGTTGGTCGGTCAGTTCGACAATTTCGCCACTATCGGGTCGGAGGGCATAGGTGAGGATACGCCCACTGCCCATGCTCTGAAGCAGGACATTATCCACCACTGCAGTGTCTTGGGGCCAGTCAGTCCCCTCCGGAAACACGTCGGTCAAGCGGGAGACAAAGGTCTGATTGGCGGCGTCGTGCCACCAGAATTCGAGCTGCTGCCGGGCAGGAGAAAGGGAATAGTCAGCGCCGCTGCGCACCAGCAGTGGCCCGACCCATTCGCTGGCCGACCAATAGCTGTTTTCCGGCCCAGTCGGCAGCGTCTGACTGAAAATCTTGAACGCCGTGACGCCATCCCATCCCCACACGTTCACGCCAGAACCGCCCCCGAAATATAGGTAATGCTCGGGACCGCCCCCAATCCGGGAAAGGCTCTTCAACTCGGCGGGAAGCCGCACCGGAGTGAGGGAAACCGGTGCCGCCGGATCACTGAAATCCACCGCGTGCAGAAGCGTCTCGCGCTGGTAGGTCTGCCCCTCCGGACCTTCAATATAGTCGCCATGGGAAACGGAAACCAACATGACCGGCGCCGCCCACTGCCAACCCGAGAATGGGGAGTAATATTCTTTCCCTCCCGGCAGGACCCCGTGCGCCACGATGGCCACCTCCCCACTTGCTGAATCGGATCGGGTCACCAAATACGCGGGATTGCGCGCCCCCACTCCCGGAAAAATGGCATCAATGTAGAAATACCCATACCCGAAAGCATTGCCAGTGTTGGTCCAGATCAAATGGCTCCCATAAGGCTGCGCGTTCAGACGCTCCCCGATGTAGTCGATCTCGGCAAGGGTCTCGCTGAGCTTCACAGGACTCAATGGATCACTGAAGTCATAAACGGATACAGTAAGGGACTGCTGCTCGGGCGTCATCCATGGATCATCCCGTGCCGCGGTACGCTCCTGCACAAGGGTCAAATGCTGCCCCG
>JBEAQI010000101.1:0-2574 GCA_041163965.1 Verrucomicrobiota bacterium
GTCATGGCGGCCTCCAATTTGTCCAATCCACTTCGGGCCGCCTCCAAGGCATTGAGCGTGAAGTTGAACTGTTGGCGGTAATGGCCGCCCAGCAGGGCCAGCCGAATTTCGGCGGGATGAAAACCGCGCTCCAGCAGATCCTCCAGAACAAAGAAATTCCCCAGACTTTTGGACATTTTCCGACCCTCCACGAGGAGGTGCACACTGTGCATCCAGTGCCGCGCAAAGCAGTCGCAGGTCGCGGCTTCGCTCTGGGCGATCTCATTCTCGTGGTGCGGAAAGCAGAGATCCTCGCCGCCCCCATGGAGATCAAAGTCAGGCCCGAGGTACTTGAGGCTCATGGCCGAACATTCAAGGTGCCAACCGGGACGGCCCGGGCCCCATGGACTCTCCCAGAAAATCTCTCCATCGCTTTCTTTCCGGGCCTTCCACAAGGCAAAATCGGCCACTGAATCGCGCTCATACTCGTCGGATAAGTTCACTGTTCCCGCACTATTGACAGCCTGCTGACGGAGGGCCTCCGGATCAAAGTGGGACAGTTTTCCGTACTCCTTGAAAGCCGCCACCCGAAAGTAGACAGATCCATCGCCCCCTTGATAGGCATGGCCGCTCTCGATGAGTCGCTCCACCAAGGCAATCTGCTCCGCGATATGGCCCGTGGCCCGTGGCTCCATATCGGGCTCCAACAGGTTCAGGCGCGCGCAATCCTCATGGAACCGGCGGGTCCAGCGGTCCGTGAATGCTGCCAAAGGAAGCCCCCCGGTCAGCGCCCCCTGAATGGTCTTGTCGTCCACATCGGTTATGTTCCGCACATAAAAGGGGGCGTATCCGGCCAGTTTCAGGAGCCGGTAGAGAACATCGAATCGAATAAAAGTGAGAAAATTGCCGATGTGGGCCGGCCCGTAGACGGTCGGCCCGCACACATAGAACCGAAAGACGCCCTCTTTCCCGGGACTCAGTTCCCGGAGGGTCCGGCTCATCGTGTCATACAACGATATGGGTTCCATGGCGGGCATCTCAAAATCAGGCCCCTGGGAAGTCAACCGCACAAGTCGAAAGGGCTGGCCTGGGCAGAATAGCATTGGCAGGGAAGCCCCACGCCATAAGGTGCGCGATATGTTCGGCACCGACCTGAGTTCCATTGCCAAAATGAGTCTCCTGACCTTGGTTTTTGGATATCTGGGGCTGGCAGGGTTTGCCCTGCTCTTTGCCAACCGGTTGACCTTTCCCGCGCCGGCTGCCAGTTATGTGGACGGCCCCGAGAGCCTGAAGTTTACGCACCGGTCCGGCCAAGCCGTCACCCTGCGCCACCTGCCAAACCCGCAAAGCCCCTTTCTCGTGCTCTATCATCATGGCAATGGCGAGGACCTCGGGACCATTGCGTCGCGTCTGCAGACCCTCCATGATGCGGGCTTTGCGGTATTGGCATGGGACTACCCGGGCTATGGAACAAGCAACGGACAGCCCACCGAACAGGGCCTTCTGGAGATCGCCGCGGCGCTGCTCGAAAGCATCCCCGAAACCTACGGCTATCCGATCGAAAGCACCCTCCAATACGGCCGCTCTCTGGGTGGCGGACCGGCCACCTGGTTGGCAGCGCGCTATCCGGTGGCGGGCCTCATTCTGGAAGGCACCTTCACCAGCGTTTTCCGGGTCGGCTTGCCGGTCAATGTTCTGCCATGGGACCTCTTTGACAATCGTCGGGAGATGGTCGACGTCAAATGCCCGGTCCTCATCCTTCACGGGACCGATGACGAAACGGTTCCCTTCCAGCACGGCAAGGCCCTTTACGATATCGCCTCCAATCCAAAGTTCTTTGCCTGGTTTGACGGCGGGCGGCACAACAACCTCCTTGAAGCCTTTCCGCGGACTTATCGCGACAGCCTTCTCGCCTTTCGCGCCCACCTCGTTGAGGAGATGCGCCTCCCATGACGGCCTTGCATGCCATCGTCCTCCTTTTCGAGGGCATTGAGGAGATCGAAGCCCTCACTCCCGTTGATCTGCTGCGCCGGGCAGGTCAAACTGTCCAGCTCCTGAGCGTCTCCGCTCACCCGGAGGTCACCGGCCGCAACGGGATCCGCATTGTTGCGGACGGCTTCCTGGAAGATTTTGCAAAAACCGCGCCGTCTCTGGTGGTGGTCCCTGGCGGCCCGGGCCACAGCGCCCTATTGGCCAATCAGGCCGTTCTCCATTTTCTGCGGGCCCATGCCGCCCGGGGGGGCTGGCTGGCTTCGATCTGCGCGGGCCCGCTGGTCCTGCAAGAAGCCGGACTGCTGGCGGGGAAGCGCTTCACCGCCTTTCCCGGCACCGCTCATCTCTTTGACGTCCCGCCGCTTGACGAGCCGGTTGTTTGGGATGACCGCCTCATCACCTCGCGGGGTGCGGGGACCGCTTTTCCCTTTGCCCTGGCCTTGGTGGAGGCGCTCTGCGGAAAGGGTCAGGCCCAAGCCATTTCCGAAGAGACCTGCTACCGCGGATAAATCACCGTCGCCTCGCTGGCGTTGTTCAGTTGCGTCGGACTGAGTGGGGCCCGTTTTCCGGTGGCGGTGTCCAGAATCATCAGGCGACTCGTCC
>JBEAQI010000102.1:0-3989 GCA_041163965.1 Verrucomicrobiota bacterium
GTATTCCCTTTCTCAGGCGCTTGCTGGAAGATTTTGCGCAGGGCATCATTCACCACAGAACTCAGGCTTTGGCCCTGGTCCGCCGCCCTCCGCTTGGCCTCTGCTACCAAGTCGTCATTCAGAATTAAAGTGGTTCGCATACATATGCACCATAAGTATGCGAATCGGGGTGTCAAGGGCGCTGCGCTCCATCGCGGGGGATTATCTCTCACGGAGTATCACGGAGCCGGGGCGGCGAAATTTTAAGGAGGCGACGGGTTGTTTAGGATTGCCGGTCGCAGATTGATGGAAGCGCTGGCTTCAGGCAAAGCAATCTGGACCGGATATCAGTCCGAGCGCCCGACGCGCACGCTGCGGAAGGGGGTACCGGTGAGCGGTTCGTCGGCGGAGTAGGACTCCTGAACCATGTGAGGAAAGGCAATGCGCAGGACATCTTTGCTACCGTCGACCCAGGTGATGACGACGCGGTCGCTCAGGAGGCGCCATTTACCCGGATCCGAGCCACCACTCCCGGTCTGGGAGGGATAACGGAAGGCATTGCCCCAGCCCTCGATGGAAATGTGCCCGTCTGTTTTCTCAGCCGTTTTAGGCGTCCATGTGCCGCGAATATCGAGCACGGTGAGGCGTTTGAAATCGCCCGCTTCAAAAAACCGCTCCGCTTCGGTGGCGACCACTTTTTGGGCTGCGACGAGGTCCTGCGGTTCCCGGTCGGGAGAATCTTTTGGACGGAAAGTGCCCAGTTCATAGCCTCCGTCCGCGGTTGGGCGAAGCACGTCGCGCCGATTGTTCGGCCATGTGACGATGACCCGATCCTCTTCGATCCGCCAGTTGCCCATGACCGCTTGATCGCCTTCCCAGTCGCGCAAGGCGACGGAGGCATCTCCGGAGCGCGCCAGGCGCAGGTAGAAGTGAGGTTCGGCTGAATTCAGGCGCAGGAGGCCAGTGCTTTGCGCTATTTTCCAGAAACCAATGTAGGCATTCCGCAGGGGGATGGCGGGGGCGTCCTTTGGGGTCTCGGCGGAGGTTCCCAAGACGGGTAGAGGGTCGCCCTCCCGCTCGACGGTCAGGCTGCCCGGCAGCCGAGAATCAACGCGCACGCCGCGGACGGAATCTTGGGCGATGGCACCTTGATCCTTCAAGGGGCGGCGTTCGATGGCGTTTTCTCCAAGCTTGGTGTAAACATCCACATGCCCTGACTCCCATTTGGCGGTGAGTTGCTCCCCCTCTCTGGACCATGTTCCCTTTTCAATGGATTGGTTGCGGGTACCGGACCAGAAGCAGGACAATTGTCCTCCCCGCTTGATGATAACCACGCTGGTGTCCCCGGCAGCCTCCTTGAATTCCCAGAATCCCTGGAAGGGGCCCGGATCCATGCGATCCGGTTCATTCTGGGCGAAACCAATGGAGGCGATGACGAAGAAGAGGGCGATGAGACGAGTTGCGCGGCAAACCATAGCGATAAACTTGATTAAGTAAGCGAGACAGAGGTGGGTCAATTATTTAGACGTCTTCCCAAGGCTGAAAAGTTCAAAATGCCATGACTCACCCATCCCCGGGCAAGTGCCTCCCGGTCCGTCAGCTGAGAGTCGGCCCGTTCCTCGCCATGCTGAAAATGAAAGCCGT
Organism: Verrucomicrobiota bacterium; assembly: GCA_041163965.1. GTDB lineage: Bacteria > Verrucomicrobiota > Verrucomicrobiia > Opitutales > Oceanipulchritudinaceae > Oceanipulchritudo. The sequence continues at coordinate 1,624 of JBEAQI010000102.1, forward strand.
AGACCCCGGGCCTGATTTCCCGATAAAAGGGCAATTCCTGCAGGGCAGCGGGAACCGTGAGGACTGTTTCATAGGGCTGTTGCGGGACGGCCGGGTAATTCAGGTTGTGCACGATGGCATCAGGGTGCTGTGGCGGGGCGGCGTGGAGGAGGCGCTGGATCAGGTCCGCGGCATGGGTCGCATTCTCTTCCAAGGTTGCCTGCCACTCATCAGGGAGGCGGCCCTTGGAGCGCGTTACCTCGGCAAATATATCGTCCGGGATCTGCTGAGAGACGGCAAACGCGGGAAGCCCCCAAAAGGCACCTTCGAGGGCGCCGGCGACGGTGCCAGAGGAATAGATGAGTGGGACGGTGGTGTTGTAGCCGATGTTGATGCCCGAGACGACCGCCGCGGGAGGCGCGGGCATGAGGTTACCGAGGGCGATGTTAATGCAATCGGTGGGCGTGCCATCAATGGTCCATGCCGGCCATGGCAACTCCGGATGGCGCTCCACGGTCACTTCCCGGTGCCGCGAGACGGCTCGGCCAATCCAGCTTTGCTCCGAGGCGGGGGCGGCGATGGTGATATCGAACGATCCGCTGAGGGCCCGTGCCAAGGTGTGCAGAAAACCCGATTCAATTCCGTCATCATTGGTCATGAGCAGCCTTGGACGCATGACCGAGGAGTGGACCGATTAGCGCCAAAAGCGCAAGCTGTTTAAGGGAGTGAACCTGACGAGGGTTATTCTTGATTTGATAGCGGACCCCGTTAAGAGTCCTGAATATGTCACGACCTGTTACTTTATTTACGGGCCAATGGGCGGATCTGCCCTTGGCGGAACTCCTGCCCCTTGTGGCTGATATGGGGTATGATGGGGTGGAGTTGGCCTGTTGGGGCGACCACTTCGAGGTACACCGCGCCCTGAATGAGCCCGAGTATGTCGCTACGCTCTGGGCCCTCCTTCAAGAGCATGGGTTGACCTGCCATGCCATCTCCGCCCACTTGGTGGGGCAGGCGGTGTGCGATCCCATCGACGAGCGGCACCGCGCCATTTTGCCCGAGGCGGTTTGGGGAGATGGCGATCCTGAGGGAGTGCGGCAGCGCGCCGCGGAGGAAATGAAGGCCACAGCCCGCGCGGCCCGACGGTTTTTTGCGGCCCGGCCCGACGCGGAGGTGTTGCCTGCGGTGGTGAACGGGTTCACAGGTTCCTCGATCTGGCATGCCCTTTACGCCTTTCCGCCGACCAGCCAGGCCTATCTGGAGCGCGGATTCGAGGACTTTGCGCGACGCTGGTTGCCGATCCTGGAGGTCTTTGAGGCAGAGGACGTGAATTTCGCCCTTGAGGTACATCCCACGGAGATTGCCTTTGATTTAGCCAGTGCGGAAAGGGCTTTGGAGGCGGTCGGCCACCACAAACGGTTTGGATTCAACTACGATCCCAGCCATTTTGCCTATCAGGGGGTCGATTATGTCCGGTTTATCCGCGACTTCTATGAGCGCATCTACCACGTGCACATGAAGGACGTCTGGTGGGGGCACGGCGACGGCACAGTCGGTGTTTTCGGAGGCCATACCGATTTCACAGATCCCCGGCGCTACTGGGATTTTCGTTCTCTTGGGCATGGCGACATCAATTTTGAGGAGATCATCGTGGCCTTGAACGATATTGGGTACACCGGCCCCCTCTCCGTGGAATGGGAGGACGGCCGCATGGACCGCGTGCACGGCGCCGAGGAGTCTTGCGTTTTTGTCCGCAGTATCGATTTTCCGCCCAATCGCGCCGCCTTTGATGCGGCCTTTGACCGCAAAAACCAGTAGGAGACGATTCGGATGAGCGGAAGAAAATTGCGCATGGGCATGGTGGGCGGAGGACGCGACGCCTTTATTGGGGCGGTGCACCGCATGGCGGCCCGTCTGGATGGGCAGATTGACTTGGTGGCGGGCGCTTTTTCCTCAGATCCCGAGAAATCCCGTCTCAGCGGGGAGGACCTGTACTTGTCACCCGTGCGCGTTTATCCGAACTATGAGGCGATGGCGCGGGCGGAGGCGGCCCTGCCGGAGGACCAGCGCATTGATTTTGTTTCGATTGTGACGCCCAATCATGTGCATTTTCCGGTGGCCAAGACATTCCTTGAGGCCGGTTTTCATGTGGTGTGCGATAAGCCGATGACCCTCAACGTGGCGGAGGCCCTTGAACTCCGTGACATTGTGGCGCGGTCCGGCAAGGTCTTCGCCCTGACGCACAACTACACGGGCTATCCGATGGTCAAGGAGGCCCGGGAATGGGTCCGACAGGGCAGATTAGGCGAGATTCTGAAAATCGTCGTGGAGTATCCCCAAGGCTGGCTGATCGAAAACATCGATGCTGCGGGCCAGAAGCAGGCCGC
>JBEAQI010000103.1:0-2578 GCA_041163965.1 Verrucomicrobiota bacterium
GGCTCGTCGCCAGCTCTATCGGCGCGCTCCCGTTCGCGCTGATCCTCCCGGAACTATCGGTCGCCGGCGCCTTCTTTGAATCGGCCTCCGGCCTGACCACAACCGGCGCCTCGGTCCTCGCGGAATTGGAACGATTGCCGGCAAGTCTCCACTTCTGGCGCTGCGGCAGCCAATGGATCGGGGGCTTGGGCGTCGTTGTCTTCTTTGTCGCCATCCTCTCCTTCCTCGGCGTGGGAGCCAAGACCCTCTTCTCAAGGGAATCCTCCGCCCAAGCCGCTGACCTCGATACCGCACGTATCCAGAAGGGCGTCCTTCGCATCACCCAGATCTACATCGCGCTCTCCTTTCTGTGTTTTGTCGCCTACAGAGCCTGCGGCTTGCCAACGTTCGAGGCGCTTTTGCATATGTTCACGACGATCAGCACAGGTGGCTTCAGTACCCGCACCGCCAGTCTTCTTGCCTTCCAAAACCCTGCCTTGGAATGGACTGCCATCGCCTTCATGACCATCGGGGGGACCAGCTTCCTCCTTATCAATGAACTGTTGCGCGGACAGTTTGCAAAAGTCCTCAACAATACAGAGCTGCGGGCCTATGGAGCCATTATCGTCAGCGCCTCCTTGCTTATTGTAGGCTTCCTCTATCATGGGGATTCCGTTTCCGCATCGATCATGGCATCGCTCCGCATCAGCGCCTTCCAAGTCGTTTCTATCCTCACTACCACCGGCTTTGCCACCGCCGACTACACGGCATGGCTTCCCGTTACCCACCTACTGTTGCTCACCCTTATGTTTATCGGAGGGTGTTCGGGCTCAACCGCCGGCGGGGCCAAAGTCATCCGATGGGCCGTTTGGGTCCGTGTCTCCATCCTGACAGTGGAGAGAGCCTATCGACCGCGCGTGGTGCGACCGCTCCACCTCAACGGCAAACCGCTTCCCCAAGATCAGATCAACTCGGTCTCCTCTTACCTCATTTTGCTGGTCTTGGTGCTCGCTCTTGCCCTTCTCGCGATCGCCTTCTTTGAACCGCAAATGAGCTTCGCTGGGACTGTGTCCGCCGTGGCCGCTTGTCTTTTCAACGTCGGACCGGGCCTCGCCGAGGTCGGACCGGCATTCAACTTCGCCGGTCTCCACGCTTATTCCAAGGTCTTCCTCTCCCTGCTCATGATCATGGGCCGCTTGGAATTGTTTGCCATCCTCGTTCTCTTCTCGCCCACCCTCTGGAAGCGCTATTGAGGCGGACACCCGTCCCCACGCACTTCTTTTGATTGCCCCATGGCGCTTTCCGCCTTTGTGATGATCGAGCATGGCTGCCTTAGAGGATACCATTGTCGCCGAGCATCTGACCAAACGGTTTGGTCGGCATACGGCCATTCAGGATATCACCTTCTCCATCGGGAAGGGCGAGATTGTCGGCTTCCTCGGCCCCAACGGGGCCGGCAAAAGCACCACCCTCAAAATCCTAACCGGACTGCTGCCGGCCTCCTCCGGAAAACTTTCCATTTGCGGAATTCCTGTGGCCTCACGTCCAGACTGCGTCAAGGGTCTCATCGGCTATATGCCGGAAAACAATCCGCTTCCGGAGGATATGCGGGTCATTGAATACCTCAACTTCCGCGCCGCCCTGAAAGGACTTCCCTCCCGGCAGCGGAAATCGCGCGTGGCGCATGCCCTCGAAGTCTGTGAACTGCAGCATCACGCCCGCCGCCAAATTATCGGAACGCTTTCGAAAGGCTTTAGGCAGCGGGTCGGTATCGCCGATGCCATTCTCGCCGCGCCGCCCATCACTATTCTTGACGAACCCACCATCGGACTGGATCCGCATCAGGTCCTCGCCACAAGGCGCCTCCTCGATCAGCTGCGAGGGGAAACAACCGTCATCTTCTCCAGCCACATCCTTACCGAAGTCGAGATTTCCTGCGACCGGGTCCTCATCCTCAATCAGGGAAATCTCGTCGCCCAAGGCACCGCGCAGGAATTAAGAGAAGAATTTCTTCCGGGAATTCGCTACGAGATTAGCTGGAAGGGCCCCTCAAGCGCGTTGGAAGGAATCCTGAAAACGCAACAGGGACAATGGTCGCTCCTCAACCTCGCCACTCAGGGGGACATCTCCACCGCCTCCGTTCTCAGCGAGGACCCGAATGCCGACACTGCCGCCTTCCTCAGCAACCTCCTGCGACACCAGCTGCGCGTCCAAGCCTTCCAAAAAATTGAACCAAATCTGGAGGAAATCTTTCTAACCGCGACAAGGCGAAGTTGGGAACAATCTGCCGAGCCGAATAGCGCCCTCCCCGCTAAAGACGTCCCCACCGATAAGTGAAAGCACTTTACCATCTTACCAAGAACGAGCTGCGCCGTCTGCTGCACAGCCCCTCCACCTATTTGGCGCTCGTCATCGCTCTCACCATAATGGGCTTTTTTTACTTTCTCACGCTCCTCGCCATCTCCAGCGAGCCGCAGGATCAACCTCCCCCAACGCTCTTCATCAGTTTGTTTTGGATCCCCGTCCTTCTCGTGGTTCCCATGTTGACAATGCGTAGCTTCACCGAGGAAAAACGACTCGGCACGCTCGAAACCCTCCT
>JBEAQI010000104.1:0-2694 GCA_041163965.1 Verrucomicrobiota bacterium
CTGGCTGGTCGCAGAGCCCATGGTTCGGGTGGATTTTCGGGGGCGAGTTTCCCGTGATCCGCCATGTGAATCATGGTGAGATCTACATGGTCGACAACGGATCACCCGACCAGCATTTCTATTATGATTTTGGGCTCAGGTCATGGGTGTACACCGCCACCGCTTTGTATCCGTATCTGTATGTGTACGGGGCCGCGGAGTGGTATTACTATCTCCTTGATACCGGAAATGGGGCAACCCTTCCACGTTGGTTCAAGACGTTTGGGGCTCAAGGCGGGTGGGTATCCGAATTTGATTTACAGGGCTCTTAACCCCGTAGACCGATCGCCCTACAGACCGACAGTCTCGTGCGCTTGCAGTGGGTCGCCATTGGTTGCCCTTGTGAGTTGGTGGCGGACGTCACCAGCGAGGCCGAGCGGCGTGTGGCGGAAGCCGCTTTCAGGGAGGTGTGGGCGTGGCTGACGGACTTTGAAGCGCGCTATTCCCGGTTTAAGCCGGAGAGCCAGCTCAGCCGTCTGAATTCCGGTGCCGGGAGTGGCTGGCAGGCGGTTGACCCCGAGATGGCGGACATGTTGGAGCTCTGCGACTGGGCTTATTTCCAGAGCCGACAGTGCCTTGATGCGACGGCCTTGCCGGTGGTGAAGTTGTATTACAGGGCTGAGGCGGCACCGGATCTGACGGACGTGGCGCGGGCCATGGAAGCGGTTGGGTGGCGCAGGATTCAGCGTCGCCCCGATGCGGTCTGGATCCCTCATGGCATGTCCCTTGACTTTGGCGGATTTGGAAAAGAGTACGCCGTCGATGTGGCGGCGATGTTGCTGGAGGAAGCCGGCTTGCGCACCTGGCTTGTCAATTTCGGCAATGATATCCGGGTGAGCGGGTCGCCCCGCGGAGCGCCAGGCTGGGTGATCGGAATGGAAGATCCGTTTGATGTATCCCGTATGGTGAAGCGGTTAATGCTGACGAAGGGTGGGGTCGCGGCCAGTGGCAACTATCGCCGGCGCGTCATTCTTGATGGCCAGTCATACGGGCATATTGTTGACCCGCGCACCGGCCGTCCAGCGCGGACCGAGGTGGTGGCGGTCCACGTCACCGCTCCGACCGCCCTGCAGGCGGGAGTCCTTTCCACGGCGGCGGTGATTCTGGGATTGCAGGAGGGAAAATCCCTCATTGAGAGCTGCGAGGGAGCGGAGGCCTTTTTCATGTGTGAAACCACTGTCGATAAAACCAAAGGACTGACCTGCTATGACCCTTGAAACAACTGACTTGAACACTGATTCCCGTTTCTTCCGCCATTGCGGACGGTGCCTCCTTTTTTTTGCCCTGCTGGTTCCCGCGGCGCTTCAGTCGGCATGGAAGACAGGCGATGAGGTTCCAGATTTTGGCCAGTACGCGTTGGAGGGAGATCCCCTGCCGGATTTGGTTGGCAAGATTGTCCTGATTGACTTTTGGGCGACGTGGTGTGGGCCGTGCAAGGCGTCCTTCCCGGTGATGATCGATCTGGCGAAGCGATTTGGCCCGGAGAACTTTATCATCTTGGCGGTCAGCGTCGATAAGAAGGCAGCTCCATTTGAGGTGTGGCGCAAGCGCTATGGGGAGCACTTGGTGATGCTGCGTGATGTCGACCAGCGGCTGGTCAGTCAGGCGGCGATTGAGGCCATGCCGACATCCTTTCTAATTGACCCATCCGGTCGGATTGTGAGCCGGCACAGCGGCTTTCATTCCGGAGAGACCGAGGCCCTATACGAGCGCGAAATCCGGGCCTTGCTCGACAAGGCAACCGATTGAGTGCCGCTGACCGATGGCGGTGCTTTAATTCGTCAAGCGGACAAATCGGTAGGGCCGATTGGCCCAATCCGGTCCTGCGTAGCCGACCCCGATGCGCGGGGTGCGCTGGATGCATGAGGGATCCAACTCGGCCCCTTTGGCAATCCAAAGGCCATGTTCCGGGGTGGCAGGGAGTCGGTTGTGGGCCCCATTGACGTTGAGCTGCCGCGTGAGCCGACCGGGGCCGCTGGTGCCAGCCACTCCCCGGATCAAGACCGCGGCCGGATACGATTCCGGACCGGTGACAATATTCAGCAGCCAGTGCACGCCGTAGCATAGGTAGACGTACCAGACGCCGGGTGGCCCGAACATGACCCTTGCACGTGGCGTCTCGCCCCGATGCGCGTGGGAAGCTTTGTCATCAGGACCATCGTAGGCCTCGGTCTCCAAAATCTGATGGCAAATGATTTCGTTGCCGAGTTGGCGGCAAAGGGTGCAGGAGAGCAGATCGGCTGCGACGCTGAGGGTGGGCCGGGCAAAGAAATCCGCGCCGAGGGGAAGATGTGGACTAGGCGTTGTCATTTCTAGTTTTGGTTTACTTTTGGGGCGTTTTGGCAATAGATGGTTTTATGAAATTACCGCGAATCCTCTTGGCCTTTTTTGCGGCCGTTCCTTTCAGTTCCGGCACCCTCAGTGCCCATTGCCAGATTCCGTGCGGGATCTTTGCCGATGACATCGTTTTCGGCGAACTGATGACGGACGTGGCGACGATTGAGAAGTCCATGAAGCAAATTCTGAGTATTGGGGAGAGCGACTCCAAGGATTGGAATCAGTTGGTTCGCTGGATCAACAACAAGGAGACCCACGCCAACAATATTATGGACACCATGGCCCACTATTTTCTCTCCCAGCGGGTCAAACTTGGCC
>JBEAQI010000105.1:0-12039 GCA_041163965.1 Verrucomicrobiota bacterium
TATGCAAATTGCCCATATCTTGAGTCAGGGACCATTCGTAAGCCATCACGCCCGCTTCAGATTTGGTTAACTCACAGCAATCTTCAGCGAGTTTTTTTAGTTCCTCGAGCTTATCATCACCAATTTTTGCTTTTAGAATCCAATATATATTATCAGGCATGTACTTCCTTAGTTATTTTAATTGTCGAACAGTATATTATCCAACAGTTTCAGTGGCAAGCAATAGGCGGTCAAAATGGCAAAAGCAACATAGGAATCCCAGAAGATGACGGTTTGCAGGGCTGCTCGTGTTGGATAATTATAGTGGGTGCCGGGTGTTGGGAATTTGGTTAACATTTTGCAGATTTTTTTTGTAAGGAAGACTATGGGCCGGTCTGCAGGACAGTTGGAGTGGAGGTGTGCGAATCAGGCCAAAATGGCGCAAAATCTCTTTCCAAAATCCGTCCGGTCTGGTGTGCCCAGTCCTCAAAAACTGTTGCCTAAGCTCGGCGGACTCTCAGCGGATTCTGAGAGAATCGAGCGAGAATTTTCGAATAAGCGTTCGGTCTGCAAAAATCGGTCTGGACGGATTGCGAAACTGAGAAAAGCAGGTCCTCGCGGTGGATTTCGTAAGTCTTTGCTGACAGCCACTTATCCCGCGCTTGCGGGACCCGGCGATAGAAAGTCGGACTGTTGCCTAAGGGCGTTGTGGTTTCGGGATTTGGAAAAACTGGGGTGGTAAACCGGACTTGAACCGGCGACCCTCGGTACCACAAACCGATGCTCTAACCAACTGAGCTACTACCACCGCAAGAGGGAAAGTTAAAAGGCGGGATGGGGGCGGATGTCAATGACCTTTCGCAGGAAATTGAGGGATGGAGGCCAAGGGACAGATCAGGGGGCTGGGGGAGCGGGTTGGGTGGCGGTCTGCCATTTGCGGCGGGCCTGGGCGAGGAGGGCGGTGGCCTCGGCGGCGTTGCCGAAGCCATTCAGGTCGACGGGGTTTCCGTCGAGGTGCAAGGATTTGTAGAGGCGGAAGAAGGCCTCGATGCGTTGCAGATCAGCCGGGTTGAGGTGAGGGAGGTCGGTGACTGAGGCATAGGTGGGGTCGACTGAGTCTGCTGGGACGCAGATAAGTTTCTGGTCTTCGGCGCCTTTGTCGAGCATGTGGAGGATGGCGACGGGGCGCATGGCGACGATGGTTCCTGGCTGAATTGGAAAGCGCGAAAGGAGGAGGAAGTCGAGGGCATCTCCATCCCCGGCTAGGGTCTGGGGAAACATTCCATAATTGGCCGGGTAGACCAGAGGCAGGGCAAGGACCCTGTCGAGTCGGAGCAGGCCGGTCGACTCATCCAGTTCGTATTTGTTGGCGCTGCCGGCGGAAATTTCGACTAGGCCGAGGAGGGCGGGCGCGGCGGTGGAGGGCTGCTGGATCTGGTCCGAGAAGCGCAGGAAAGTCCCTTTGGAGGGGGCGGCGGACAGGATTAGGGGGGCGAGTGCCAGGAAATTCAGGAATGTTCGCATGTTGGCGGATTGAGAGGGGCTGGTTTTGTGAATCAACCCAATTCAAGCATAGTGTGACGAGAGGGGGCAATTGTCACGGAACCGTGACGCGAAAGTGATAGTTTTGCGACGTCTGGGCTGGTGGATTGACAGGTTGCGACGAAGGCGACGGAACGATTTCCGGTCGGGAATGGATCGGAATTTACCAACACAACCAAACCAAACGAATGAAAGCACGAAATTGGAGAAATCTGGCATTAATTCTGGGCCTCATGGTTCAGGGGGTAGCGATGGGGCAGGAGAGCGGCCGCATCGTTGGTCGGGTGATTGACGAGGACACCGGACGGGCCCTTGGTGGGGCCTTGGTCCGGGTGGCGGACAGCCCCTTGTTTACGTATTCTGATGCTGGAGGCGAGTACCGGCTGGCGGGGGTGTCGGTCGGCAGTCGGAGCCTTGAATTCAGTTATCTCGGTTACCGGCCTTTGATGTTGAGCGCCGAGGTGCGGGCGGATGAGACGGTGCGGCTTGATGCGCTCTTTACACAGGCGCAGGCAGAGCTCGGAGAGGAGGTCTTTGAACTCGATCAGTTTGTTGTGGAGGGTAGCCTTGTTGGGGCTGCCCGGGCCATCAACCAACAGCGCGCGGCGGATACCTACACCAACATTGTGGCAGCGGACGACATCGGTCGTTTCCCTGATCAGAATGCGGCGGAATCCCTGTCTCGGCTGCCCGGATTGTCGGTTTACCGCGATCAGGGCGAGGGGCGTTTTGTGGTGGTGCGCGGGGTGAATTTCACGTTGGGAAATGTGACCCTTGACGGGGTGGGGATTGCCAGTCCCGAGAGTGGGCAGCGCGGGGTTCCGCTCGATGTGGTTGGATCGGATTCCCTTGCGGCGATTGAAGTGGTGAAGGTCCCGACGCCAGACAAGACCCCGGAAGGTCTCGGTGGTAGTATCAATTTGCGCGGGCGCAGTCCTTTTGATGCTGACAACAACGAGGGCGAGCTGACGACGCAGGGGATTTACAGCAAGCTGACCGGTGAGATGGGGTACAAGCTCAACGGGAATGCCACTTTCCTCTTCAATGACAAGACGGTGGGGCTGATGATCGGCTTTTCCCAGCAGCAGCGTAACTTTGGTTCGTATAACTATGAGACTGATGATGGCTGGTTTACGGAAGACTTTGAAAACGGGGGAGACCTCAGCCATCCCGCGGTGTCCGGTATCCAGTTCCGCGACTACGTCATTGAGCGCGAGCGCCGCTCGGTGAATGCCGCGTTGGAGCTGCGGCCTGACGACCGCAACAGTTATTGGGTGCGCGGATCGTTCAGCAAGTTTGACGACATCGAGCAGCGCCATACTTTGCTGGTGCCTTTGTATGCGGATGACGGGGAGACGCTGGTGAATGTCGGGTCTGGCACTGGGGCGGTTGAGGATGTACGGCGGGCGGCCCGCCGCGGACGCTATCGCGAAAAGCTGCAGGATCTGGTGGCGATCAGTGCGGGAAGCGAGCACCGCCTTGATCGCTGGACGATTGACACCGCTTTCGGGTATTCGAAGGGCGAGGAGAGCAAGCCCGGCGAATTCCAAGCCCGCTTCCGGCGCAATGGGCGTGATCTTGGGTTTTCGTACGATATTGACGGGTATGATATTTCCATTACGCAGACGGCTGGGCCGAGTATTGAGGAACCAGCTACATTCACTCACTTCCAGCGGATCGATTCCGAGATCGAGAAAGCGTCCGAGACCGAGAGCAATATGGCCATCAATGCCCGACTGGATCTGCGGACGCCGAATCCCGCCTACGTCAAGTTTGGGGGCAGTTACCGGATGAAGAACAAGGACCGCGATGCCGATGTTTCCGAGTGGACCGGCGGACCCAGTGACTACCGGTTTGCCAACTACGTGGGATCGGTCAGCGACTATCCGTACGGGTTTGCGACGCCGACCATGGAGGTGATCGCGGCCCGCGACTACTTCAATGCCAACCGGGGCGAGTTTGAGGAGGAAGTTATCCTCGATGATACTTACCTGGGTGATTGGGATGTGGACGAGGACATTCTGGCCGCCTATGTGTTGGGCGGGCTGACCCTTGGCAAGGCGGACTGGCTGGCAGGCGTGCGCTACGAGCGCACCGAGGTGACTAGCACCGGTAGTGCGCTGGAGTTGGATGACGGGGGTGACTTTGCCGGGGTCACGGCCCGGTCGGTGGATCGCGACTACGACATGCTGCTTCCCGGTCTGCACCTGCGCTTCGCGCAGAGTGATGAGTTGATCCTGCGCGCCTCTATTTCCAATTCCATAGTGCGCCCAGCGTACGAGGAGATCGCCAATGCCCGATTCGTCGATCAGGAGGATCTCGAGGTCGAAGATGGCAACCCTGCCCTGGAGGCCCTGCGCTCTTTCAATCTCGACGCGTCGATTGAATATTACCTGCCCAATCTCGGAATGCTGTCCGCGGCCGTCTTTCATAAGGACATCCGCGACTTCACGTTTTTGAATGATGTTCCGGAGGGGATCCAAATTGACGGTGTGCAGTATGATTACGCGCGTTTTGAAAACGGCAACGACGGGAAGGTGTACGGCGTTGAGTTGGCCTACCAGCAGCAGCTCCGCTTCCTGCCGGGCTTTGGTGTGCTGGCCAATCTGACCCTGAGCGACAGCTCAGCGGACTACGGTAGCGCCGGTGAATTTGCCTTTGTGGGCCAGGCCGATTACGTCGGCAATCTCGCCCTCACGTACGAGAGCGACAAATTTTTCACGCGACTCTCGGCCAACTTCCGTGGCGAGCGTCTGCGGGAGGACGAGGCCATTCAGGATGGGTTTTATGTCGATTCATCGGTGCAGCTCGACTGGACGGCTAGCTACCGTCTCAGCAGTGCCCTGCGTTTCTTTGTCGAAGTGAACAACCTTACCAACGAGCCCTTCCGGGTCTTCACCAAGGGCCCTAGTGGTGAGAAGTTGCTGCAGCAGTTTGAAGAATACGACTGGAGTGCCAACTTTGGGATTCGCTGGGCCTTCTGAGCGTTACGATGGACACCTTTTGGCGCGCCGCTGCTTGGCCCCAATGAGGCCGGAGTAGTCAGGCTGCCCGGCGGCGGCGCAGACTGCAGGCTGCAACGGTGGCAAGGCCTGCGAAGAGGGCGAGGGTGGCTGGTTCCGGAACGGCTTGAATGGCGATTGGTGAGAAGCCGCTGCCTATCGTCAGTCCCATACTCTGCCCGACGAGGCTCTCGAAAATAGCCTGGTTGGTTGCAGACAGCCCCGCATAGCTGGCTGTTGCGGTTGAGCCCAGTCCCGTGAGCGTGCTGAAATTAGTGTTGGAATACAAGTCGATGAATATGTAGCTGCCCCCGGACGTGTTTCGGATCATATTCATGTTGCCGCCGCTAAGCGCTGGGCTGAACAACTGATGCGGAGTGGGGGTGATGTTCTGACTCTCGGAAGGATGCGTAGACAGATTCACCTTGAACTGAAGGTCGTAAGAACCAAATCCAAAGTCGATTGGCGTGCCCGAGTCGGTGCCTTCAAAATAGAAGGTGTCATTCACCGTATCGATCTTCATGACAATCGAAGCGTCAAGCGGCGCACTGCAGGCGAGACAGAGGGCGGTCAGTACAGTGAACAGGATGCTGGGCGATCTTAATAGGCGCATGATAGCGTGGAATTGGTCGACAATCTTTAAGTCAAGCCTTTATCGGCACGGCGTGGGCTGGACGAGGTGTCTTTCCAGTTGACCTTGGCAGATTGTAAAAGTATGACGCCTTCATCATGCATTTAGCAGAGACCATCTGGATTGTCCTTGGGTTTGCGCTCATCCTGGCGGAGCTCTTTGTGAACGGTTTTATCATCGTGTTTTTCGGAACGTCGGCCTTGGTGACCGGGGTGGTCCTCTGGCTGGGCTGGTTGCCGACGCACAGCGGTATTCCTTTATTTTTCTTCATTGGATTGACCCTTGTGCAGATTTTGACCCTGCGCCGCTACATGAAGAAGATATTCTTTGGCGAAGTGGCGAAGGAAGAAGTGGGGATGGACGAGGATTTTCTTGGCAAGAGCGGCACGGTGGTGGCGGATTTTGCGGCTGAGCCCGATGCCGACGGCACCTTTCACGGCAAGGTCGAGTTCCGAGGCACCCAATGGGCGGCGGTGGCGACTTCGCCGCTCGCCAAGGGTCGCCGAGTGACGATCGAACGCCGCGACGGATCGACCATCATGGTTGGACCGGCTTAACCCTTTAACAACCCACATACGACCATGATTGAATTATCTGTTCTCCTCGCGATCGGGCTGACCATCTTTGTGTTGATTGCGCTAGTGAAGCTGGCGCGGGTGGTGCCCCAACGGACCCAGTTTGTCATTGAGCGGCTCGGGAAGTATTCCCGGACGCTTGATGCGGGATTTCATATCCTGATCCCCTTCATCGACAAGGTTGCCTACAAGCATTCCCTGAAGGAGATCGCGATCGATGTTCCGAGCCAGACCTGTATCACGAAGGACAATATCTCGGTCTCGGTGGATGGCATTTTGTACATGCAGGTGGTGGATGCCAAGGCCGCCAGCTACGGCATCGACAATTACACCTTTGCCTCGTCCCAGTTGGCCCAGACGACCCTCCGTTCCGAGATCGGCAAGATTGAGTTGGACCGTACCTTCGAGGAGCGCGAGACGATCAATTCGGCGGTGGTGGAGGCCGTCGACAAGGCTTCCATATCATGGGGGGTGAAGATCCTGCGATATGAAATCAAGGACATCATTCCGCCCGATTCCGTACGCGATGCCCTTGAGAAGCAGATGCGAGCAGAACGGGAGCGGCGCGCGGTGGTGGCCCAGTCGGAGGGCGAGCGCCAGGCCCGCATCAACGTCTCGGAAGGAGAGAAGCAGCAGATGATCAACGTTTCGGAGGGCGAAAAATTGAAGCAGATCAACGAGGCCGAGGGCCGCGCGCGGGAGATCGAGCTGATCGCCACCGCCACCGCGGAGGGCATCCGGAAGGTCGCTGAGGCCATTCAATCCGAGGGCGGTAAAGAGGCAGTCAATCTCCGTGTCGCCGAGCAGTATGTGAAAGAGTTTGGGAACCTCGCCAAGACCAACAACACCATGATCATCCCCTCCAATCTGGCGGATGTCAGCTCGGTGGTCGCGACGGCGATGAAAACGCTTTCCAGCCTGCCCAAGAGCTGAGCGAGGGTGGGGCCAGCCGAGTCTTACCCCAAATCCATTTAGCTACGCATCCGTCCGATGATCCTCTCACGGTGACACGGCGAGCACGGAGGAAGGTTCAACAGTATGGACGGTGGCCGCTGTGGGCACTGCCACGCATTGATTCCACGTATGCAAATCATGCTGAAAGTGTTGCTAGGGCTAGGCGAAGCCTTTGGGGCCAGACTTCAGACCGGCTCGTTCGGTCTTCCTGAGAATCCGTCGACGCTCACCGATTCCGCGATCTGGAAGGAGGGCCCAATCCTGCGGAGGTTGCCGTAAGCGCTTACCTCAGTCGGTCTGTCATGGGATTGGTGGACGCGTCGGTCCTCTGACCATGTTTTGAGTCCGGGCAAAAAAAAGCTCCCTTGAGAGGGAGCTTTTGAAATTGTTTTTGCGATCCTGAAATCAGCCTGGGTTACTGGCGATTTCGGTGTCCGCAACAGGAATATCGATCACAACGGGCTGAACCACAATTGGAGCGGGCCCTGGGGCCGGGGTGGAGGGCGGTACAACGACTGCGACAACGGAGGCCTTGGCGGTCGTCTGGACGGCAGCTATAGTCGCGGGGGTGGCGGTCGCAATCGCGGGCGGCTGGGCGGCCACAAACACGGTGCCATCGCTTTTCCCGGTGATGGAGGCTTCTTGTCCGGCCTGCAGAGAGACAGGGGCGTTGCCGGCCGAGGCATCGGAGGGAGCAAACACAACGTCACCGCCGCTGCTGTTAACGGCCTGAACCGTAACATCATTTTCTCCGCCTGTGGACTGCGCAACAAGCAAATCCCCACCGGTTGTGGTGAAGGTCCCAGCCACCGTGCTTACGGCGATGCTGGCTCCCTTTGAGGAAGCGATGACCGCGCCAACAACGACTGTTACTTGGGTCGTACCTTCGGCGTTCGTGCCGATGACAACGCTGGAGTTGGGGACGATTGTGACCACTGAGCCATCTTCGGTGGTGACGACCAGTTCTTGATCGCCCGACTCAATGGCACCTTCCGCGTTGGCGAATTTATCGGTGACATCAACCGTGGATCCATCGGCATTTTTCACGAGAACCTTCTGAATCTTCGCCGCATCCAGAAAACTGGCAGTGGCGACAAATAGGCAGGCTAAGGTGAGCAGAGAATTTTTCAGTATTTTCATGGTTTTGTGCGTTTGGCGTTGGCGTGTAAGTTAACAACTAAGACAGAAATGCCCAGCGATAGAGCGACGATTGTTATGCAATTCTTGAGGCGGTGGCGTCAAGACTATCCTGTAGGGAGGAAGGGCCTTTGTTATTGAAAGGGCCTGATCTTCGGTTTCCGACGCAATTTTCCAAGTATTCCTTGCACTCCGGGAGGGGCTCCCTAAACAGCAAAAAGGAAGAGTGTGATGACGACGCCAAAGCAAAATTTCTTGCCTGAATCAGCCCCTTTTTCGGGGGACCGACGGCTGCGTGTGGAGGCCCTTCTCGGGGAATTGTCGCGGGACGAGCAAATCTGGCTGAGCGGTTACCTGGCGGCGGCCGGGATGTCGGGCGCCGCTGTTGCGGCCGAGGTGAAGCCGACCATGGTCCTCTACGGGAGCGAGTCCGGCAACGCGGAGGGCTGCGCGGCTGGCTTGAGTGCGGCCATCAAGGCCAAAGGGTGGCCAGTGCGCCTCGTCAACATGGCGGATTGCATGGTCAAAGATCTTTCCCGCGAAAAACGGGTCCTGGTGGTGGTCAGCACGTGGGGGGAGGGCGACCCTCCAGAACCCGCGACGCGCTTCTTTACGGAGCTGTGCGCGGATTCGGCGCCGCGACTGGAAGGCCTTGAGTTTGCGGTTTTTGGGCTTGGGGACAGCAGCTATGCTGATTTTTGTGAATGCGGCAAGGTGGTGGACCGTCGGTTGGAGGCCTTGGGGGCGAAGCGGCTCCTGCCCCGGGTGGATGCGGATGTGGATTACGAGGGGCCGTTCGACGCGTGGAAGGCTGCTGTCCTGGAGATGCTCGAGCCATCCGTGGGAGGAGCCGTGGTCGAGGTGACGGAGCCGATAGTGACGGCAAAACCGGCCATCGAATACGGCAAAAAACGCCCTTTCCCGGCCGCAGTTAAGGCGTTGGTCCGTCTCAGTGGCCGTGGTTCGGCCAAGAATACCTGCCATTTGGAGCTTTCTTTGGAGGGCTCGGGCATGGCCTACAAGCCGGGAGATGTGCTCGGCGTTCTTCCACGCAATTCGCCTGCCATGGTCGAGGAGATGCTGGCGCTGGTGGGCCTCAGCGGCGAAGAACCTGTCGCGGTTGGTGAGGAACAGCTGCCGTTGCAAGCGGCGCTGGAAAGCAAGTTTGATATCACTGCCCTCGGGTTGCCTATCGTGAAAAAGGTGGCGGAGCTCACGGCCAATGCTGATCTATTGGCGGAATTGGAGGAGCCCGCGCTCGCGGGATTCAAGGAATGGATGAAAGGGCGCGAATTGCGTGATCTCTTGCAACGCTTCCCTGTACGGGGCGTGACGGCGGAGGCCTTCGTTGGGATTCTGCGAAAAATGCCACCCCGCCTCTATTCGATCGCCTCCAGTCTGCGGTCCCATCCCGGCGAGGTCCATCTCACGGTTGGGGCGGTTTACTACGAGACGCATGGCCGGCGGCGCGAGGGGGTCTGCTCGACGTACTTATGCGATCGTATCCGTGAGGGCGGGGTCGTCGATGTCTACACCCACGCCAACAAGAACTTTTTTCTGCCGGAGGATCCGGGAACGCCCATCATCATGGTCGGACCGGGAACTGGCATTGCTCCGTTCCGGGCCTTTGTGGAGGAGCGCGCGGCGACAGGTGCCAAGGGGCGCAATTGGCTCTTTTTCGGCGAGCAGCACTTCAATGAGGATTTCCTCTATCAACTGGAGTGGCAGGATTACCTTAAATCAGGGGTCCTGACTCGCATGGATGTGGCTTTTTCGCGGGATACGGATCAAAAGATTTACGTTCAGCACCGCATGCTGGAAAAGGCCGCGGACCTGTACGCGTGGCTTCAGGAGGGAGCTTACTTTTATGTTTGCGGAGATGCCGCTCGCATGGCCAAGGATGTCCATGAGGCGCTGTTGCAGATCCATCGGGAGCAAGGTGGCCTGTCGGAAGCGCAGGCCGAAGAGGCCATCTCGGCCCTGCAAAAGGCCAAGCGCTACCAGAAGGACGTTTACTGAGGTCGCCTTGGAAACGCCTGAGCGCCTCCCTTGTTTGAGCTTGCCGAGTCCATCCGTGCTAACACTCTCTGCCGAATGAACGCTCCAGAGCGCCAGGTTTCAGACGTTAATATTCTCGATAGTGCCGTTTTGCCGGCCCCAGAGTATCTTGCCCGGGAGTTGCCAAGAACAAAGGAAATGGCTGACTTTGTGGCGGAGGCCCGACACACCATTCATCGGATCTTATTCGGGAATGATCCGCGCCTCTTGGTGGTGGTGGGGCCGTGCTCAATCCACGATCCGGTGGCCGGTCTCGACTACGCCCGCCGTTTGGCGGCCTTGCAGGAGCGCCTGCAGGACCGGCTCTATCTGGTGATGCGGGTTTACTTTGAGAAACCGCGTACGACGGTGGGCTGGAAGGGCCTCATCATGGACCCGGATCTGGACGGTTCCTGCAATTTGCCAAAAGGGCTTCGGACGGCACGGCTTTTTCTGCGGGATGTGCTGGAACTGCGCTTGGCTACTGCCACCGAGCTGCTGGATCCCATTACGCCGCAATACATTTCCGATCTGATTTGCTGGTCGGCGATCGGGGCCCGTACCACGGAATCCCAGACGCACCGCCAGATGGCTTCAGGGTTGTCGATGCCCCTCGGATTCAAAAATGCCACCAGCGGCGATATCCTTGTCGCCATCAATGCTATTCGGGCCGCTTCGCAGTCGCAGACCTTTCTCGGCATTTCGCATCAGGGACTCGCGAGTGCTCTGACGACCCGTGGCAATCCGAATTGTCATCTCATATTACGCGGGGGCAACGGCCAGACCAATTACGATGCCGACTCGGTTGCCAAGGCTGCGGCGGCGCTTGAAAAGGCGGGGCTGCTCCCGTCCATTATGGTGGACTGCAGTCATGATAACAGTGGGAAGGATCCCGCCCGCCAACCAGAGGTCCTCAAAGCTGTCGGTGAATTGGCCGCACAACCGGGGTCGCCGGTCATGGGCGTCATGATTGAAAGCAACCTGCTGGCAGGAAGTCAGCCCTTTCCTCAGCCGCTGGAATCGCTTCAGTATGGTCAGTCCATTACTGATGGCTGCATCGATTGGGAGACGACCGAGGCGGTCCTGAAGGAGCTGTACGACGCGATGGGCAACGCGCCAGGCATCGCCTAGTCCGGTACTCCATCCGCGCGCGTTGGATTGTGCGCCTCTCAATATTCGATGCCTTCCCGGGCTTTCAAACCGGTGGCATAATAGTGCTTTATTTCGCGCATCTCCGTAACGAGGTCAGCGAGCTCAATCAGCGCCGGATCGGCTTGTCGGCCCGTATACACCAATTCCGTCCCCCCGCGCGGCGCGCGCGCCAATGACAGCGCCGCTTCCAGCGGAATCAGGCCAAACCAGACCGCCATATTAATCTCGTCCAAAACGACCACCCGATAGCGCCCGCTCGCCACCGCCTCCCGCGCCCGCTTCAGACCCTCCGCGGCCCGCTCCAGTTGGGCCGCAGTGAGCTTGCCCGCAAAATGCCACTCGGGATCGCCATACTGTTCAATGGTAATGCCTTCCACCTTCGCCAGACTGTGCAATTCGCCGTAGTCCTGGCCCTTCATAAATTGACCAATGTAGACTTGGTGCCCGCGCCCGACCGCTCGCATCGCCAACCCCAGCGCGGCCGTCGTCTTTCCCTTCCCGTCACCCGTGTAAATCTGAAATCGTCCTCGCTCCTTCTTCGCTTCCATCCCCATCGAGAGTGCCCGCCATGGTCCTTTCGCGTCAATTGCGAAAAAAGGGTTGATTTTCAGCCCATCCTCGCAACTGATGAAAAGGTGCTCAGGTGCCTTCCAGCGGATTGCACCCAAGTTCAGGAGAGATGGCTGAGTGGCCGAAAGCGCCCGCCTGCTAAGTGGGTATACGGCTTATCCCCGTATCGAGGGTTCAAATCCCTCTCTCTCCGCCATTAACCTGTCGGCAACTCGTTGAATACCAGTAATTTGCGAATCACCAACGCCTTAATACGCCGCCGCAGGCTCCACAGAACACGACAGAACACGACTTTCGTCGACTCAATTGCCTTGATTTTGCCTCAACTGATGTTGACTGGATCTTGACTGGAGGGGAGTAAGTCGGAGTGCGCTTGGGAGGCGATTTTATCTCTCATGACCTGCCGTCCGTAGATAACGCAGTGATGGGGACGTCAGTTTTCGGCAGTCATTCGGCTATG
>JBEAQI010000106.1:0-2937 GCA_041163965.1 Verrucomicrobiota bacterium
GCCCGATCAAACTGGTGCCGGCAATCAAACGCCCGGAAAAACCAGTCACGGTGACCACCACTCCGCAAAAACTGAACAGCACCTGCGCCCGGTTGTGCAACGTGGAAAACTGGCGCTCCACCACCGCCATGGCATCGCGCAGGGACCCGTTGCACATCTCTAGAATGCGCTCCGCCTCGGTCCGGCTGTCCCGGCAAATGCTGTCTATTTCACTCATTGGGCCATCATCCAATCAGGCCCGCAGCCGAAGCGCAATCCTCTTCACGCCCACTATTTGAAATCTAAGGTTGCGACCGGGGAGCGTCCCCTGCCAAATGCCTCTCGTGGATCTGCAGGACCAGCCCGACCCATTCAATCAACTGCGCCCGGAAGTCCACCGTCTGACGGGAGCACGCCTCCTCTGCGCCCGCTTACTGGGAACGATCATGCGTCTATACCTTGGCAGCCTGCGACTGCGCACCGATCCCGCCACCCGCGAAGCGCTCGCAGCCTCCTCGTCCCCGCGGGTCATTGTGGTCTGGCATAACCGCAGCCTCGTCATTCCGCAGGTCTTCAAGCGGTTCCTCGACCCGCGCCGAATCCATTGCCTTGTCAGCCCGAGCCGCCTCGCGGCATGGGAAGTGGACTTTTTTGCCCAGTTCCACCTGCGCTGTATCCGGGGATCGAGTTCGCGGCGCAGCGTTCAGGCGGCGGTCGAGATGCGCCGGGCCCTGCGCCGGGGAGAGGATATCGGCATCAGCCCTGACGGCCCGAGTGGCCCCCTTTATTCGCTCAAGCCGGGGGCCTTGGCAATCGCCCGCAAGGCCGGCGTCCCACTGCTACTGCTGATTCCAAACGCCCGCACCGCCGTGAGGGCCCGCACATGGGACCGCCACCTGATCCCGCTGCCCTTCTCCGTCGTTGAAGTTAAAGCGCGGCACATTCCTGCTTCGACCCTCGCTACGCTCGATGAGACGAATGCCGCTCACACCCTTCGTGCACTTTGCCTTGAGCTGACCGAAGACCCCTTCCATGCTCCGCCCCCATGAATAGCGAAACATTTGTCCATGGCCTCTTCTTCGTTGGTTTTCGCCTCAGCGGAGCCCTGCTTGTCCTTGCCGCCAGCCTCAGTCTGGTTTTCCAGGTCGGTGAAACATGGTACCGCTTCGATCCAAGCTACCTTGCCGCCTTTTCGTTTTCGCTCCTGTTCCGGCCCATCATCCTGATTCTTGCAGGGATCGCCCTCTACCTTGTCTCGCCCCGACTGGCCCACCTCGCCGCCCGCCCCTTCCGCGGCTCCGGCCAATGAACCGGCTCGGTCCAGTCCTCCTCGCGATCGCGCTCCTGCTCCTCGCGCGCCCGACCAGCATCGGCCAGCTGGAACAGGCCTTCATCGATTCGCATGCCGCCTCGCTGGAACGGCTCTTCGGTCTCCTGGATCCTTCCCGCGAAGAAACCGATGCCATCCGGCGGCAGTGGGCTCTAGGCCAGCGCCTTGAAGCAGCCCACGCCCTCCTCGCCCACCTGCGTCAACCACCCTTTCCGGAAACTGCCTTGGTTCCGCTGGACTTGCCCCTGAACATCCGGGAACAAGCGGAAGCCGCGCTCTCCCATCGCTTCTTCATCCTCGGTCAATGGATCGAGCTGCAGCGCGCCGGGCCTTTCCTGGACTGGCATCAGCGAGGCCCCTCCGGCGACAAAGAGGTCGCTTGGATGCTCAACCGGCAGGGCTTCCTCCCCATCCTCGCCCAAGCGCATGTGGAAACCGGCGACCCGCGCTTCCAAGAAGCGGCAAATGCCCTGCTGCTGGATTGGCTGGCCGCCAACCCCTACCCGGATCGCCTCACCTTTTCAGCGCCATGGAGAGCACTCGAAGTGGCGCGCCGCCTTCTCAATTCATGGGTGCATGTCTTTTATCAGAGCGATTGTCTGTCCCCGGAGGCCCGCCTGCTCCTACTGGCCTCCATGCCTGATCATGCCGATGCCCTGCAGGAACATACCTCCTTTTGGGGCGGCAACCACCTCATGACCGAAAAGCTGGCCCTCCTGCTCCTCAGCATCGCCTTCCCAGTCTTCGAGCAAGCCCCGCATTGGCAAACGCATGCCCTTGCTGAATTGGAAAGGCTCTTCCTCGGACAGTCCTATCCGGATGGCAGCTACACGGAACTGAGTAACCATTACCAGCGAGTCGTCCTCGTCAACGCCCGCACCTTCCACCGTCTGCTTCAGGGCGTTCCCGCCCAAAGCACCTCCATCGCCACCCGTGAACGGCTCGCCCGTATGTGGGACTATTTCGCCGGGGTCACCCGGCCGGACGGCTTCGGCCCCCTTAACAATGCCGGCGATGCGGAACGCAACGCTGCCTTCCTCCTCTCTGCGTGGCCGGAATTTGATCGCCCCGACTGGCTCTACATCGCCACCGGTGGAATCGAGGGGGAATCGCCCCATGCCCCACCTTCGCGTCTTTACCCGTGGGCGGGACAGGCCATCCTGCGCTCGGGATACTCGCCCCGCGACAGCTGGGTTTACTTTGACGCGGGCCCCTTCGGCACCGCCCACCAACACGTCGACCGCCTCCATCTGAGCGCCTTTCTGCAAGGGCAGCCGATCCTCGTCGATGCGGGTCGCTACACCTACCAACCAGGCAAATGGAAGGACTATTTCTCCGGACCTCACAGCCACAACGTCCTTCTCATCAATGGCCAACCCGCGCGCCAAGGACCGCGCCGAACAAACGTCCCCCTCCCGCTCTCCATCGAATCGGGTACGGGGTACACCTTCGCCGAATCCATCGGCCACTTCGCGCCACCGGCCTCCATCGCCCCATGGGCCACCTCCACCGTCCCGTGGTCGCGGTGCCTGCTGCTGGATGACAGGGGCTTCCTCATCGTCGTCGACTTTGTTGAAACGCATGGCCCCGTGGACCTTCAGGCCATCTGGAACTTCGATCCCGGGCTT
>JBEAQI010000107.1:0-3252 GCA_041163965.1 Verrucomicrobiota bacterium
CGCAGGCCACGGAGACAAGGGCGATCGCGGCCAGCAAGATGAAGTCGCCCTGGACCAGCGAAGCGGTCTTGCCATAAATAAAGGCTTCCAACCCGGACGAACTGCCCGCCGGCAATTCCTGAATAAACCCCAGCAAAACGACACCAGCCCCGTAGAAGACACTCAGTACCAACCCCATCGCGGTATCCTCCTTGATGCGGGGGAGCCGCCTCAACCACAACACCACCATCGCCCCAAGCAAGCCCGCCAGAGAGGCACCCATTAAGAGCCAACCAAGGCTACGGCCTTCCGATCCAGCGAGGTATAGGACGAGATAGGCACCGGCTACACCGGGCAGGGTGGCATGGGAAAGGGCATCCCCCATCAGGGACCGCTTGCGCAATAAAAGAAAGGTCCCCACCACCCCCGAGGCAATGCCCATCAGCATCGTCGAGAGCACCACCAGCCGGGTATTGTAGTCGCGCAACAGGAAAACGCGTTGGGCCTCACTTCCTTGGATCAGATAAACCACCCCGAGGGCCACGAGGACAATCAACGCCCCGGAACCCCAACGCACTCGGCGCCGCAAGGCCTCATCTGGATCATAGGGATTCATGCCAAGCTCAGCGGGTGGCCTTCCTGAGAGCGTCCGCGGCCTCGGAAAGGATGGTCAACTGGCCCCCGTAGGTGCGCCGGAGATTTTCGGCATTGAACACCTCCCCGGTCGGCCCCGAGGCCACCACCCGCATGTTGAGAAAAATGACATGATCAAAGTATTGCGGAACCGTCGACAAATCGTGGTGCACGACAAGGCAGGTGGCGCCAGTCTCTCTCAACTGCTTGAGAATCTCGATAATGGCCTGCTCGGTGGCGGCATCCACCGAGGCAAAAGGCTCATCCATGAGATAAAGCCTCGCCTCTTGCGCCAAGGCCCGCGCCAGAAAGGTGCGCTGTTGCTGACCACCGGACAACTGGCTGATCTGGCGCCCGGCATAGTCCGTTAGCCGGACTTTTTCCAAGGCCTTTTGGGCGCGCTCCCGCGCCACCCGCCCCACTGGTCGGAACCAGCCGATCTGGCCATAGGTTCCCATGGCCACCACGTCCTCCACCGTCACCGGAAAATCCCAATCGACGCTCTCGCGCTGGGGCACATAGGCCACCAGATCGCGCTGGGAGCGGTATGGCCGACCGTACACCATGACCTCGCCGCTCACCCGGGGTATCAAGTCGAGACAGCTTCGCAAAAGGGTGCTCTTCCCCGCCCCATTGGGCCCGACAATGGCGATCAACTTGCCTTCCGGCAGGTCCAGATCAATGTCCCACAAGACGGGCTTACGCTGATAGGCCACCGTCAGGTCATGAATCGAAAGGGGGGACTGGATGGAATGCTCGGGGCGCATTGCACCCGCGTTCGCCGCCTCGCGCAACGGGTTCTTGGCGAAAAAATGACCGGGCAACTTCATTGCTCAGCCTCCATCCAGGAACGCATCCCCCCGTAGGGGACCTGCCCGCCGAGGGCTTCCGCGATGGTCGTGAAATTATGGTCGATCATGCCCACATAGGTACCGGCGTACGTGCCGGCCGCCCCCATCGCATCGGAATACAAGACCCCGCCAAAGCCAAGGTTATGTCCGCGGGCCGCCGCCCCTTCCATAAGGGCCCGCACATTTTTCTCGGAGACGGAGCTCTCCGCGAAGATAGCCGGGATGCGCCGCTCCACGATAAGGTCCACAAGGGCTTCCAATTCCTTGAGTCCGGATTCAGATTCGGTACTGACACCTTGGATACCGCGCACCTCGAAATGGTAGGCCCGGCCAAAATAGGCAAAGGCATCATGGGCCGTCACGAGAACGCGGCGGTCCTCGGGCACCGTACCGAGAACGGCCCTGCCGTAGGCCTCCACTATCTCCAATTCGCGGGCCCGCTCCGCGGCCCGACGATGGTAGGCATCGGCCTCTGCAGGATCATGCTGCGCCATGAAAGCCGCGATCACCGCCAACCCCGACCGCCACGCCGCGACATCCATCCAAACGTGCGGATCCGTCCGTCCGCCATCGGTCAGCGGCGGAATCGCGCCGGATTCGACGATCTGCTGCGCGAGGGCCAGCGTGGGCGTCCCGGACTCACGCAATCGGTCAAAGATTTCGGTCATGCGACCCTCAAGATGAAAACCATTGTAAATGATCAGATCCGCCCGTTGGACCTCGATCAGGGTGCGGCGGTTGGGCTTGAATAAATGGGGATCGACCCCCTCCCCGATCAGACCCACCACTTCCCAGCGCTCGCCAGCCACCGCCCGGGCCAGATCGGTGACCATCCCCACCGTGGTCACAAGTCGCTGCTCAGCTGCTGCCATCAGGCCACTGAAGAGCATCAAGGCCGTCATCACGGCCCTCTTCGGACCGCCGCGCCCCCACCTCAACATGGTTTCCCTCATCGGCCTCTCTTTCATCGGTTGGTTGTCTGGTAAAAACGTCGGCCAAAATCTCGCCATGGGCTCAGGGCTCCTCCCGAAGCTGTTCCTTCCATCCCAGGACCCGCGCCCGCGCACCGTGCTTCTCAGCCGCTTCCTTGTCGCCTTTTTCCATCCAGATCCGGGACAAAGTGGTATGAATATGCACGTTTTCCTCGTGGAGACCGACCGCAATCATTCCGGCCTCCAAGGCGGCATCGTAGTCGCCGCCGTCAAAATGAATCTCCGCCAAAGCATGCCATGCTGGGAAACAGCCGGGCTCCTGCTGAATGGCCTGATGGAGCTTCTCAATGGCCGCCTTACGGTCACCCATCGTGAAATCAAAAGTGGCCTCGTCGACCAGCGCCTGTCCGGAACTAACACCCATCTGTCTATCCAAATACAGGCCGAGCAGAACTTCAAGTGCCGAGATGCAAACAGGGGGCCTCGCAGCGGAATTTTCCTTGCCAAGCCAAGACAGGCTTCAAGCCTAACCGCTCATGCTCAGATTTCCGCGGCGCCCGATGCCCCTCCATTCCATCAATCCCTTTTGTGAAATCCGTCATTCGCCCATCCATGGAAAAGGCGTCTTCGCGAGCCGTTTCATTCGCCAAGGGACCCGCATCATCGAGTATATCGGGGAACGCGTCGACAAGGAGGAATCGACCCGTCGGGGCCTCGCCCTTCTTGAGCAAGCGAAAAAAACCGGTGGGGCCTCGGTTTACATTTTCGATCTGAACGATCAATGGGACCTCGATGGCAACATCGCCCACAATCACGCCCGCCTCATCAATCACTCCTGCAACCCGAATTCGGAAATG
>JBEAQI010000108.1:0-9258 GCA_041163965.1 Verrucomicrobiota bacterium
GATGCGCATCGAGGGGCAGGTGCGAGCTGTACACGGCGAGGTTGTGGTCCATGGCCAGCTTCAGCTTTTCATAGAGCGCCCCGGAGTAGGAGGTTGGAGGCGTCCAGAACAATCCATGGTGAACGATGAGCAGGTCGGCTCCAGCGTTTATGGCGAGGCGAAACGGTTCCAGCCCCGCGTCCACGGTGGCAGCGACTTTGGAAACGGTGCCGTTATTTTGCAGTTGAAGCCCGTTAAAGGCACCCGGGAAGTCCCGAACTGACTCCCGGCGGGTACGGCGGTCGCAAAAAGCGACAATTTCAGCGAGAGCGGGCATAGTTATCGGGACGGTGGTGGTGATGCTGGCTGGCCGAGCAGGAGGAGAGATGACTGGGCGAGTGGAGAGGCAACGACATGAGGCGTTTTAAAGTCAGGTGGCGCGGTTGGGTCAAGATATTCGAGGCGGTCGGTTTCTCCAGGGTTTGAGCGCGGTAGGGTGGAAAATTACGTTGACCCAGCGGGATAAAGGACAGAGTCGAAGAGCATGAAAAACGCCGGCGCGATCCTGATTTACGATACGACGCTGCGGGACGGGACCCAAGGCGAAGGGATTTCGTTTTCCGCACAGGACAAGCTTTTGGTGGCGACAATGCTCGATAAGTTTGCGGTGGATTACATCGAGGGCGGGTGGCCTGGGTCGAATCCACGGGACATGGAATTTTTCCAGCGGGCCCGGGAAGTAACCTTTAAGCATGCCCGTCTGGTCGCCTTCGGTTCCACTAGACGGATGGGGGTGACCCCTGCGGAGGATTCCCAGTTGCAGACGCTGTTGGAGGCCGGGACGCCTGTTGTGACCATTTTTGGCAAAACCTGGCTGTTGCATGTGACGGAGGTGTTGCGCACCACCGCGGAAGAGAATTTGCGCATGATTGAGGAATCGGTGGCCTATTTGAAGGCTGCCGGGCGGGAGGTGATCTACGATGCCGAGCATTTCTTTGACGGCTACCGCGACGATCCCGCATACGCTTTGGAGACGTTGCGGGCGGCGGTGCGTGGTGGAGCGGACTGGCTTGTCTTGTGCGACACCAATGGCGGATCGCAGGTGACTTGGCTGGGGCAGACCGTGCGCACTGTTTGCGAGGCGGTCTCCCCGGTGCCGGTTGGAATCCACGCGCACAATGATTGCGGATTGGGGGTGGCGGTTTCCCTTGCAGCGGTGGAGGCTGGGGCGCGGATGATCCAAGGAACGCAGAACGGATATGGAGAGCGGGTCGGGAATGCGAACCTGACCACGATCATGGGCAATCTTGGGCTCAAGTTGGGGTATCCGTTCGCGGCGGACAAACACCTTCCCGGCCTGATGCGGATGGCGCATGAAATCGACAATCTGGCGAACCACATTCCTGACCCCAAGGCCCCCTATGTGGGGCGGAGTGCTTTTGCGCATAAAGGAGGCGTGCATGCCAACGCGGCGCAGAAGGTGGCGCGCAGTTACGAGCACATTGAGCCCGAGCGGGTTGGCAATCGCCAGCGGATTCTATTATCGGACATGGCCGGTGGCAGCAGCGTGGCGATGAAGGCGGAGGAGCTTGGTCTCCAAATCGATCCCAAGTCTCCGGAAATGCGGGGGTTCATTCAATTATTGAAGGAGCGCGAGGCTAGAGGTTACGAATATGAGAATGCGGATGCCAGTCTGGAGGTTCTGCTGAGCCGCCATTTCCACGGGATCCGCGACAATTTCAAACTCGTCAGTTACCGGATTATTTCCGAGGTGGTGCGGGACAACCACGAGAACATTTCCGAGGCGGTGGTGAAAATCCGGGTGGAGGATGAGGAGGAGATCAAAATAAGCGTGGCGGAGTCAACGGGTCCGGTGGGGGCCCTTGATCATGCCATGCGCCTGGCTTTCGGGTCCCATTTTCCCGAACTTCGGGAGGTGAAACTGATCGACTACAAAGTGAGGATTTTACAGACTGGCCTTGGCACTGATTCGGTGGTTCAGGTCCTGATGCTATCAGGGGATGGAGACACGACTTGGTGGACGTGCGGGGCGGATCCAAATGTTATTGAGGCGAGTTGGCAGGCCTTGCGCGATTCGTACCGGTACCGCTTGCTCCGTGCCGTCCGTTCCTGAAGGTGTCGGGCGGGTGACAAAGTTTGCAAAACTTTAACCTCCGGAGGCGGTCCATGCAGCTGATTTTGCTGGATTGAGGTGGGGTCGGTGGCAGATTGTGGCGAGGATGCCATCATGCCAAAGCCATTGATAGATTTTAAGGAACTCGGCCGCAAGCGTCCGGCGCAGGCCTTTCTTACCGCGGGGCAGTTTTTGTTGGAGCCATTTTTGAAGACACGGGCCTTCAACCGCGCCTACGAGGCCTACGAGACGTCTCTTGAAAAGGCCGCAGCGGAAAATATTTTTGATTTCGTTTTGCAACAGCTTGGGCTGAGTTACCGCGCGGAGCTCCGTGATTTGGAACGCATACCGCAGAGCGGACCCGTATTTGTGGTGGCCAATCATCCCTATGGAGGCCTGGACGGCTTGGTTCTCGGTTCTCTGTTGTTGCGGATTCGACCGGACACCAAATTTCTTGCGAACCGGTTGCTCGGTCGCATCGCCGGGATGGAAGAGCATTGTATTTTCGTCGATCCCTTTGGAGGAAGGGCGGCGGCCCGCTCCAATGTGGCGGCGATGAAGGCGGCGATGAAATGGTTGAGCGAGGGCCATTTACTAGCGACCTTTCCAGCCGGTGAGGTATCCCATTTGACGCTGCGGCGAATGCGGGTGGCGGATCCGGCTTGGGCCTCAAACCTTGCGCCTTTGGTTCGCAAGAGCCGGGCCTCGGTGGTGCCCGTTTTTTTTGCCGGACGGAACCCGGCTTTCTTTCAGTTGGCGGGTTTGATTCACCCTCGGCTGAGGACGCTGTTGTTGCCACGCGAGTTGCTCAAGCCGCGGCGTGGCAGTCTGGAGGTGCGGGTTGGACGGTCGATTTCAGCGAAGCATCTCGATCGATTTGAGAGCAATCGCGGCCTTATGGATTATCTTAGGTTGCGGACTTACTTGCTGAAGAGTCGCTCGGTGGCGGAGAAGACCCGTTTTCGCTGGCGGCGACGCAAGTCCTCCGGTGGCGAACCGATTATCGAGGCCTTTGATTCGCGGATTTTGGCGCAAGAGGTGCAGGCCCTCACGTTCGGCGAGCATCTGCTGCATGAGAGTGGTGCGTACGCGGTCTATGTGGCGCGGGCGGAGGAGATTCCCAACCTTCTGCTGGAAATTGGCCGTTTGCGCGAGATGACTTTCCGAGCGGTGGGGGAGGGCACTGGGACAGCGTGTGACTTGGATCGATTCGATGCCGATTACCGACATCTCTTTGTCTGGAACCGAGAAGAACAGGAGTTGGTGGGCGCTTATCGCCTTGGTTTGACGGACGAGATTCTGCCCCGCAGCGGTCGATCCGGTTTGTACACGACGACCCTTTTCCGTTTCAAGAAGGGGGTGTTGGAGCGGTTGGATCCGGCGATTGAGCTGGGGCGGTCTTTTGTGGTGGCAAACTATCAGCGCAAGCCGCTGTCCCTTGGCTTATTGTGGAAAGGGATCGGGACCTTTGTGGCGAGAAATCCTCGCTACTGTAGGCTCCTTGGGCCGGTGAGCATCAGCAAGGACTACCAGAGTCTTTCCAAGAAAATGATGGTGACGTATTTGAGGATGCACAATCTCGATCCGGAGCTGGCCTCGCAGGTACGGCCTCTTCATCCGATGCGGAGCCGTTTCTGGGGGCTTGTTGACCGCAGCAGTTTTTGCCGCTCGGTGCGCGATGTGGAGGAGGTCTCCGCCTTGGTATCCGAGATCGAGGCTGAGTCGGTGGGCGTACCGGTGCTCTGGCGTCAATATCTCAAGCTCAATGCGACGGTGCTCAGTTTCAATGTCGATCCGGCCTTCAATGACAGCCTTGACGGGTTGGTGTTGGTGGATCTGCGGCGGACGGAACCACATGTCCTTCGAAAGTACATGGGGGAAGTCGGTGCCGCTCAGTTTTTGGCCTACCACGAGGCGACTTCGCAGATGCTTGAGCCCGCCTAGAGGGCCACCTCTTCCGGAATCAAGTCGCTTTGATAGGCCCACAGACGCGAGTAGTGGCCATCCCGTTGGAGGAGCTCCGTATGGGATCCGATCTCGAGGATTTGCCCTTCTTTCAGGACAACAATCTGATCCGCCTTGCGCACGGTGGAAAGCCGATGGGCAATGATCAGGACGGTCCGGTGGGCGGTGAGGTTGTCCAAGGCTTGCTGGATGAGACGCTCCGTGATGGTGTCAACGCTGGCGGTTGCCTCATCAAGGATCACGAACGGCGGATTTTTGAGGAGGACGCGGGCGATAGTGAGGCGCTGTTTTTCCCCTTGGGAGAGACGGATGCCTTTTTCTCCGATATTGGTATCGAGGCCATCCGGTAATTTTTCCACAAAGTCCCACGCGCAGGCGCCCTGCAGGGCGGACTGGATATCCTGCTCGGAGGCGTCCTCGCGGGCGAGAAGGAGGTTGTCGCGAACGGTGCCTTCGAAAAGAAAGGGATCCTGTGCAACATGACCAATGCGGGCATGGATGTCGTCCAAGGCAAATTGGCGGATATCGGTGCCATTGATCAGGATTTGGCCACTGGTCACATCATACGTGCGCATGGCGAGGTTGGCGATGGTGCTTTTTCCGGCTCCGGTGTGGCCGACGAGGGCCGTGACCTTGCCGGCTGGCAGGGTGAGGCTGAAGTTGTGGAGGATGGCCGGGCGGCCCGGATATTCAAAGGCGACCTTATTGAAGTCAAGATGGAGGGGCTGTTTGGGGAAGGGCGCCGGGTTGGCAGGTGTTTCCACCTCCACGGTGGCGTCGAGTATTTCAAAGACCCGTTCTCCGGAGGCCTTGCCGGCGGCGAGCAGATGATTGATCCCGTGCAGCTGTCCGATCGGCTGATAGAGCATGTTGGCATAGAGCAGGAACGCAACGAGCTGCGGGAATCCGAAATCCGGATTCCCATTGAGGATGAGAAGCCCGCCCACGCCGATGACAGAGACGAGACCGAGGTGAGTCATGAAGGTGGTGCCGGGGCTGTAGGCGGCCCAGTGGAACATGGCCCGCAGGGTTCGATGCCAGAGCAGGGTCGCCTTTTCCGCGAAGCGAAGACTTTCCCGTTTCTGCAGGCCAAATGTCTGAATGAGGCGATTTCCCTGAATATCCTCGACGAGGAGGCTGTTGAGGTCACCGGCGGCCTCCCGGACGTGCTTCCAGACTTTGCGGGAGCCCTTGGAATAGAGGGACCCGACCACAATCAGCACAGGCACGGGCAGAAAGACCAAGGCTGCCAGCAAGGGATTGGTGAGGAAGAGCATGACGGTCACGCCAATAATCATGACAAGGGCCCGGCCGCCCATTTCCGTTCCATCCAGCAGAGCCCTTTCGACGGCCAGGACATCCTCGATGACCCGGGACGAGATTTCCCCTGATTTACGTTGGTCGTAAAAGGAGACCGGAAGCGAGAGCAGCTTTTGATGCAGGTCCTTGCGCATATCAAAGAGGACCCGTTGTTCGAGGGTGTTGTTGAAGACAATTCGAAGCCCGTTGAGAAATTCGCTGCCCAGATATAGCAGGGTGATGGCGATGATCCCGGAAAGGAGGGCGTCTTCGGAATTACCGGTTTGAATCGAGGTCAGAATTTTCTCGATAAAGCGCGGAATGGCGATGGCAAGGAGGGTCATGCCGACGGCCAACAATTGGACCAGAGCAAAAAGACCCGGATAGCGGAACAAGTACTGAGAGACGCGCCAGATGACTTTCATGACAATAGCAAGCTAAACGGAGTAGCGTCATCGCGCAGGGTATCCTTGTCAAAGGACAATTCGCTCCAAATCCATTCAGAGCTTCCTTTACAAATTGGCCGGGTAGGCCAATTTTGTAGAGTATGAGTGAAGATAACCTTGGCCCAACTGGCGCAATCTGCTCCGATTTGCCGTCCGCGTATATTCCCCATGCGGCGACGGGCCTGCTGCACCTGCCACGCTTCATCGCGAAGATCCGCAAACACCTGGAGGGCGAATTGCCGGCCTCTTACCAGCGCAATTTCTGCCGTGGGTTTGACCGTTTTCTCTGCCTTCACCTCGGGGTGGAGCCGGAGGAGGTGATCGAGGCGGTGCGCGAGTGCGGGGCGGATGATGACTTGTTGGACAAGCGCTTGCTGGAGTTGTTTCCGCAAGAGATGCGGGTTGCGAAGTGGAATCGCGAACTGGTGCAAAAGGGGATGAGCGAAATGGGCAGAGAGGCCTTGCAGAAGGCCAAAGAGGCGATGGGGGCGGGACACCGGGAGGACTTGCTTTCCTTTGCCGACATGATCGATTTTGACGAGGGGCGGCTGCACTGACCCGGGGATGCCTCTATAATCCGAATTCAGCGGGCTTTGCTCCACGCCGTGCCATGGCTTCCCGCAGGAGCTTCATATCCAATCGTTGTCCTTGAAACAAGGCATGTTTGGCAAACCAGCCCTGAGGCATTTCGAGGGCGAATTGAAGATTTTGGCCTCTTGAGCGGACGGGATTGGTATCATAGGGCATGAGCCGGTGGATCTCGCGGAGGGTTCCCTGCGCATCAAAAAAACCGATATCAAGAGGGAGCGGGGTGTTGGCCATCCAGAAGGAGAGTTCCCTCGGGGTTGGGTAGGGGAAGAGCATACCGCCATTTTCTGGAAGAGACTTTCTATACATGAGGCCTTTCTGTTGTTCGGCGGGGGAGATGGCGATTTGGGCGACGATGTCGACCGTTCCGACCCGCAGGGGGAGCCATGCATTGATGTC
This sequence comes from Verrucomicrobiota bacterium, assembly GCA_041163965.1. GTDB lineage: Bacteria > Verrucomicrobiota > Verrucomicrobiia > Opitutales > Oceanipulchritudinaceae > Oceanipulchritudo. The sequence goes on from JBEAQI010000108.1 coordinate 6,811, forward strand.
CTCGGGGGGCGGAGTGGTTTCCTCGCAGCCGATGAGGAGCCCCGTGATGAGGGCGAGGTAGATGAGGCGCAGATGGTGCATACTGCGAAAAATGTAGACAGGTCAGGGGGTCATACAATTTTAAAAGGATGCGCAAAGGAAGCCCCGCCGCAAAGAAAACCGAGACCCTCCTGTATGCCGACTCCGAGAAGAGTGCGGACATGTTGTATTTCGGGGGGATTTTTGTGCCAGATCCCTTCATCGCTTTTACGGATGGTGACAAGCGGGTGGCGGTAATGAGCCCGCTGGAGATTGCCCGGGCGAAGAAGGAGAGCCAATTTGAGGAGGTTTTGGGGCAGGATGAACTGAAGGAGGCCATCGCCTTGGACCGGCGCGGGCACACCGTGGGGGCGGCAGATTTTATCTGCCATCTGGCGAGGGAGCGGGGAATAGGCCGATTCAAGGTGTCGAGGGAGTTCCCGTTCGGGTTGGCCCGCGATCTGATTGGGAAAGGGCTGGAGCTCCATGTGGAGGAGGGCCATTTGTTTCCGGCGCGCGAGATCAAGACTGATGAGGAGGCCCGTTGGATCGAGGAAGGGAATGCCGCATCTTCGGCAGGCTTCCGGGTCATGGAGCGGTTCTTGCGGGAGAGCGAAATCCGCAAGGGATACCTTTGGCATGGTGGGAGGCGTTTGACCTCGGAGCGGGTGCAGGAGGCGATTGCGGTGGCGTGCCTCGGCATGGGAGCAACGGCCGCGAACACGATTGTGGCGGGAGGCGACCAGGCCTGTGATCCCCATTGTCGAGGCAGCGGCCCATTGCGAGCGGATTCCCTGATCATCGTGGACATTTTTCCGAGGGTACACAAGACGGGGTATCATGGCGACATGACGCGGACCTATCTCAAGGGTCGTGCGAGCGAGGAGCAACGGTCGCTGGTGGAGACGGTATTCAAGGCACAGCAGTGGGCGGTTCAGGAGCACCGGGCCGGGAAGAGTGGAGCCATCATCGACGCAGGGGTAAGGAAGCAGTTTGACGCAGCCGGATTCAAGACCCGAAAGGAGGCCGATGGGACACCGGTGGGATTTTTCCATGGTCTCGGGCATGGGCTCGGACTGGACGTGCACGAGTCGCCGCGGGTCAACGCCGCCGGCGGGCGACTGCGGCGCGGTCAGGTGATTACGGTAGAGCCCGGCCTGTACTATCCCGGTCTCGGCGGCGCGCGGGTCGAGGATGTGGTGCGGGTGTGTTCCGGCGCTCCCGAGTTGCTGAGCAAGCACCCCTACCGGTGGCATTTTCGGTGAGGTTGAATGGAGGTTTCACGCAAACAAGAGCTGTTGAAGGCGATCAGTGGCAAGCGGATCGCGGTTATCGGTGATGTCATTCTGGACCATTACATCTGGGGCGATGTGGAGCGCGTATCGCCGGAGGCTCCGGTGCCAGTTGTGAATGTGGACCACGAGTCCGACCGGCCGGGAGGAGCGGCCAATGTGGCGCTGAATCTGGCTTCGCTGGGGGTACGGACGATGCTGCTCGGGCGCATGGGGGACGACGCCTTTGCGGAGCGGTTACTGGAGATCACGGCGCGAGAGCGGATCGAGCGCCTTCAGGAATTGCCGAGGACGTCGGCTGGCACGATCGTGAAGACCCGCGTGGTGGCGCGAAACCAACAACTTTGCCGACTCGATCGTGAGGGAGAGCGGTCTTCTTACGCCCTGCCAGCTGATTATTGGCAAGCGTGCCTTCCGTCGCTTCTGGTATCCTGCGATGGCGTACTTCTTTCCGACTACGGAAAAGGGTTGGTGGATGATACCTTGCTGGAGGTTTTGCGGCGGGAGGCCACCGCTCTCGGCAAGCCGGTTTTCATAGATCCCAAGCCCTATCCCGAGCGCAATTTTTGCGGAATGACGCTAATGACGCCGAATCGGGGGGAGGCGATCCGCATGAGCGGGTTAGAGGTCGACCAGCGCGGTGACTTTCCAGCAGAGGCAGTGGTGGAGAGGATTTTCGCAAAGTACCGGCCACGGTATCTTGTGGTGACCCTCGGAGCGGCGGGGATGCTCTACGCGGAGAACGGGCAAATTGGCGGTGTCCTGCCAACCTTTGCGCGCGAGGTTTACGACGTTTCCGGGGCGGGTGACACGGTGATAGCGGTGTTGACAGCGGCGATGCTGGCGGGAGCGACGTTGAGCGACGCGGTGGTGTTGGCCAACATCGCAGCGGGAATCGTGGTGGGCAAGCTCGGGACGGCGACAACCAAGCCGGAGGAAATTCTCCGCGCGGATGGGAGCCCTTGATGTTCAGGGGGCCGCCAAAATGCCTTTGACGGCCAATTCCGCGGATACCATAGCTCCTTCGAGGGAGGAGGAATAGCGGTAATCGCCGCACACCCATAGCCCATCGTCCAGACGGGGTGAGGCGCGCCCAAACAGGTTATCGCCCGGGAGTTGACGCGGAAGGGCGTGAGGA
>JBEAQI010000109.1:0-4323 GCA_041163965.1 Verrucomicrobiota bacterium
TCGTCGGCAATATCATCACCGCATGGTCATGGTTCGGGACCAATATGCTCGGGGTCGGCCTGCACTCCTACGGCTTCATGAACGCGGCCTTCGTCTGGTTGAGCATCTTTGTCGCCACCCAAGTCGGCCTCATTCTGCTGGGCTCACTGCTGAAGGCTCGCCGGCCCGCCGCCTGAGTATCAGGACTTGATCCGCTCCAAGGCCCCGGCCGGCAGGCTCAGCACCTTGCTGCGCGAGGTTGTCCCTGCCACGATCTGAATGTCCCCGCGCCCACACCCGCCAGCTTTTGCAAGCAAGGCGACAAGGGCCTCATTGGCCTTCCCATCCACCGCCGGTGCCCGCACGCGCACCCGCAGCTGACCAGCCTCAAATCCGACTATGCCCTCGACACGGGCATTCGGGACCACCTTCACCCGCACCCGGTCCCTGCCCTCCGAAAGCTCGCCCCCTTTACCCCCGGACCGCTGCGACTGTCGTCGGCCGACTGCCATTGAACATGCTTACCGCAAGGGCGTGTCGGGGTAACTGCCGAGCCACTTCAAGACGGGGCACATCGCTCCGAGTTCCTCGATCGCTTCCCGCACAGGGGGCTCCTCGCGGTGGCCAATGATGTCGACGTAAAAGAAATAGTCCCACGCCTTGCGTCGACTGGGCCGGGATTCAATCTTGCAAAGATTGATCCCGCGCTCGGAAAACGGACGTAACGCCTCCAGGAGGCTGCCGGCCTCATCATGTAGGGAAAAAACCAGACTGGTCTTGTCCCGGCCTTGGCCAAGCATCGGCGTCGGATTCTTTCCAATCACCAGGAAACGGGTCACGTTGTCATGGCGATCCATGACATTTTTCTCGACTATCGGCACATCGTAGAGTTCCGCCGCGACATGGCTGGCGATGGCCGCCGCCTCGGGATGCTCCTTGGCATAGCGCACACTCGCCGCCGTACTGGGCGACTCCACCAACTCGGCGTGAGGTAGCATCCGCGCCAACCACTGCCGGCACTGCCCAAGCGCATTGTCCTTGGAATGCACCGACCGGATCTGCGACAGCGGGGAAAGGGAAATCAGGCAGTGGGAAATCTGGAGATAAATCTGCGCCACAATGGTCAGCTCGGATTCGACCAGCATATCAAGGGTGCTGATCACCGTCCCCTGCGTGGAATTCTCCACCGGGACCACCCCATAATCGGCGTCCCCCGCCCGCACTGCCGCAAAGACATCCGGCACCGTGCGCATCGGCATGAATGGGATACTGGATCCAAAGTTGCGCAGCGCCGCCTGATGGGTGTAGGTGGCCTCCGGTCCCAGATAGGCCACCTTGAGAGGCTTCTCCAGCGAAATTGCCGCGGAGATGATCTCGCGGTAAATGGAGCGCACTGCCTGCGGGGGCAACGGCCCCTTGTTGTTCGCGGTGAGCTTGCCAAAGACCTCCTCCTCACGGCTTGGCACGTACACCTCCATGCCGCGTTCGAGCTTGTAGTGCCCCACGCGCTGAGCCAGCTCCACGCGCCGGTTGAGGCGCTCCAGCAACTCTTGGTCAACCGCGTCTATCTCGCGTCTCAGGGCTTCCAAATCCATCGGCGTTTTCTCCACAACTTACTCCTCGTCTAGGGTGACATCATCGGTCCCGGCCTGCGCCACCTCAACCGCCTCCTCCGCTATCGGAAATTCCTCCGCGAGGCCCACATCCTTGTCGGTGATGGCCTCCTCAGGAGTGGTCGCGGAGCGAATCCACTCCGTGATCTGGTTGGGCGAAAGGACGTCGCTGGCAGGCAACTCATCCAAACTCTTCAAACCGCAATAATCGAGAAATGTATCGGTTGTTCCATACTGCAAGGGGCGCCCGGGCAATTCCGCTCGACCCACCACGACCACCAGTTCGCGGTCCATCAACTTGTTCAATGCACTGTCCGCCGAAACCCCACGGACTGCCTCGATTTCGGAACGGGTCACCGGTTGCCGGTAAGCGACAATGGCGAGGGTCTCCATCGCCGCCGGGCTCAGCCGCTGGGGCCGGGGCTCATCCCGTAACAACCGCACCCAGTCGGAAAATCGACTGGCAATCGCCAACCGGTAGCCTTGCGGGCCCTCCTGTAGGCGAAACACCTCGTCACGCTCGCGCAACTGCTCCGCAATTTCGTCCATCGCATCCCGGACTTGAGTCGACGTCAAAAGGGACGGGACCTGGTCAAGCAGATCGCGCATGATTTCCTGCCCGCCCTCCAGCGCCGACTCCTCTCCCCCGAGGGCCTCCTCGCGCCACTGCTCGGCTTGCTCATGATAGCGGCTGATCACTGCCTGCACATCCTTGATCGACAGGGGCTCGTTCGTGGAATGCAAAAGGGCTAGGAGAATCTTTTTGAGGTCAAATTCCATCGGGGAAACAGGATTTCTACAAATTTCCTCGCAATCAAGCAGGCATTCTCCCCCAGCGAAAGCCAAAAGATGCCACCACCCGCGCGAAAGGGCCCCGCTGCACGAAAAAATCCTCGACCTTTGGGAGGGGGGAATTGTCATTTCTGAAGTGATGAATACCCGCCAACACTCTTCTCCCGTGGTCGATGGATACGAACGCGCCCCCAGCCGGGCCATGCTCCGGGCGGTCGGCTTCAGCGATGAGGATTTCTCCAAACCGCAAATCGGAGTCGCCTCCACATGGAGTGACCTCACACCCTGCAACGTCCACATCAATGACCTCGCGGAACACGCCGCCACTGGCATCAAATCGGCCGGCGCGCGGCCGGTCACCTTCAGCACCATCACCGTCTCGGATGGCATCAGCATGGGCACCAAGGGCATGCGCTACAGTCTTGTCTCCCGGGAAGTCATCGCCGACAGCATCGAAACCGTGACCGCCGCGGAGGGCTTTGACGGGCTCGTTGCCATTGGTGGCTGCGACAAAAACATGCCGGGCTGCCTGCTCGCCATTGCCCGGCTCGACCGACCCGCCGTCTTCGTCTACGGGGGCAGCATTCTTCCGGGCCTGCACCGCGGCAAACCGGTCGACATTGTCTCCGTCTTTGAAGCTGTTGGCCAGCGGGCCCAAAACCTGATCGACGACGTGGAGCTCAAGGCTGTCGAAAAATGCGCCATTCCGGGACCGGGATCCTGCGGGGGCATGTACACCGCCAACACCATGGCCAGCGCCATCGAGGCGATGGGCATGAGCCTCCCTAATTCGAGCGGCCAGTTGGCCGTCTCCAAGGAGAAACGGGTCGATTGCGAGGAAGCTGGAAAAGCGGTAATGGCCATGATTGAATCGGGCCTCACCCCGCGGAAAATCATGACCCGAAAGGCATTTGAGAACGCCATCACCGTTTCCATTGCCCTCGGGGGATCAACTAACGCCGTGCTCCACCTTCTCGCCATCGCCAGTGCCTGCGACGTTGACCTCACCCTCGACGACTTCTCAGAGATCGGCAAACGGGTCCCGGTACTCTGCGACCTTAAACCGTCGGGCAAGTATTCCATGAGTCACTTCAGCCGCATCGGTGGCATCACTCCACTCATGAAGCGGCTCCTAGACAAGGGCCTGCTGCACGGAGATTGCCTCACCGTGACCGGAAGAACGCTCGCCGAAAACCTCGCTGATGTCGCCGACTACGCCGATGATCAGGATGTCGTCCGCGGCTTTGACAACCCCGTCAAGGCCGACAGCCACCTGCGGGTGCTCTACGGCAACCTCGCTCCCACCGGGGCGGTCGCCAAAATCTCCGGAAAGGAAGGACTCCACTTTACTGGCCGGGCCGTTGTCTTTGAATCGGAGGAATCGGCCCAAGCGGGTATCCTGGACCAGACCGTCCAAGCCGGCGATGTCGTCGTGATCCGGAACGAAGGACCTGTCGGCGGGCCAGGCATGCGGGAAATGCTGGGGCCGACCAGCGCCATAATGGGTCGGGGACTGGGCAAAGAGGTCGCGCTCATCACCGATGGCCGGTTCAGCGGCGGGAGCCACGGATTTGTCATCGGACACATCACCCCGGAAGCGGCCGTGGGCGGTCCCATCGGCATCCTGCGCACCGGCGACCAAATCTCCATTAACGCAGAAAACAACGAAATCAATGTCCTGTTGCCTCAAGATGAATATGAGGCCCGTCTGAAAGCCTACCAACCAACAGGCTGCCCCGTGCAACGGGGCGTTCTGGCAAAATACGCCGCCACCGTCACCTCCGCCTCAGAGGGCGCCGTCACCGACAAGAACCTCTCACGCTGATCACTCATGGATTGGATCACTTACACGCAAAACTGCTACCGCAACGAGGATCTCGACTTCTCGCTGGACTATAGCACAATGGCAGTGCCAGCCAACTTCTTCGCTGCCATGCAG
>JBEAQI010000110.1:0-7108 GCA_041163965.1 Verrucomicrobiota bacterium
GGCCAGATCCGGATTGCTCTGCCGCAAGCCGTTGAGTTTGACGATGAGCGGGTGGGCGGGGTTGATTTCAAGGCGGACGGAGGTTTCCCCAGGCGTGTCCTGGTGCATGGCCTTGAGAATCCGGCGCATGGAGGGCGTCATCATTTTGTCCGCATTGAGCGCGACGGCCGGACTGTCGGTGAGCCGTTTGGAGATCTCGACATCGGTGACATCCTTCCCGAGCGAAGCCTTGAGCCATTCCGTGAGGTCCCGCCGCGCATCTTTGTCCAGAGACTGTTCCGATTCGGCCTGTTCCTCCAGCGTGATATCGGCGCTATCGGCGGAGACCAGTTTTTTGCCCTCGAACTCATGGAGGTGGTTCATGACAAATTCGTCGACAGGCTCATACAGGAAGAGCACTTCCATGTTGCGCGCGGCGAAGGCCTCGAGATAGGGCCCTGACTCGATGGAGTCACGGCTCGGAGCATAGAGGAAGTAAATCTCCTTCTGGTTTTCCGGCATCCGGCTAATGTAGTCGGCGAGGCTGGTGAGCGTCCCTTTTTCGGTGAGGCTGCTCTCGTAGCGGATGAGGTGGGCCAGTTTATCCCGGTGAGTGAAGTCGGAGGTGATGCCCTCCTTCAAGAAGATGCCGAACTGGGCGTAAAAGTCTTTGAAGGCCTCTGGTTCCTTTTCGGCTATGGCGGAAATGTCCTTGAGGTAGCGGCCGGTGAGAATTTTGTTGAGTTTCTGTACGAGGGCGGAGTCCTGCATGGATTCCCGCGAGATGTTGAGCGGGAGGTCGGCGGAATCGACGACGCCGCGGAGGAAGCGGAGCCACTCTGGGAGCAATCCTTCCGGTTTGTCATCGATGAGGACCTTCCGGCAATAGAGAGAGACGCCCGGTTCCGAGCGTCCAAACCCAAAGCGTTCGATATTTTCCTTGGGGGTGAAGAGGAGCGCATTGATGGCCAGCGGCGCATCCGCGGAAAAGTGGAGGGTGCGGCGCGGTTCATCGAAGGCATTGGCCTGGAATTTATAGAATTCCGTGTATTCTTCCGGTTTGATGTCTTGTTTGTTGCGCAGCCACAGCGCTTCGATGGTGTTGACCTTTTTCCCGTTGAGATGGATGGGGAACTGAACAAAGCTGCTGTAGCGGCGGATGATGTCTTCGACCTTGGAGTTGGCGGCGAACGCTTTGCAGTCGTCCTTGAGCTTGAGGACAATTTTTGCGCCCCGGCGCTGCGTGTCGCTGGTGGTCTCGATGCGGTATTGGCCGGCGCCGTCGCTGATCCAGACGAGGTTTTCCCCTTCTTCCCGGAAGGAGCGCGTGTAGAAGCGGACCTCCGAGGCGACCATGAAGGCCGAGTAAAAGCCGACGCCGAATTGACCGATGAGGTTGGAGGCATCGGCGCCAGATTCCTTGGCTTCCCGGAGGGCCGCGGCGAAGGCTTTTGAGCCCGACTTGGCGATGGTGCCGAGGTGGTCCGTCAACTCCTCGCGCGTCATCCCGAGGCCATAATCCTGAATGGTGAGGGTGCCGGCTTGGTCATCGGTGGTGATGTTGATTTCCAAGGGCAGCTTTTCGTCGTGGATGGTGGAACCGGTCAGCTGATGGTGGCGCAGTTTTTCGAGCGCGTCACTGGCATTGGAGACCAGTTCCCGGATGAAGATCTCCTTGTCCGTGTAGAGCGAGTGAATGACAATATCCAGCAGTTGCCGGGTTTCCGCTTGGAAGGTGTGCGTTTCCGATTGAGGATGGCTCATGATAGTCTGGGTTCTAAAGGTTAATCACAAAAACCTCCAACAGTAGGACCCGATTGAATTATTTCAAGTATGGACCGTGCCAAAGCCGATCAGGATGGCTGGGATCAGAAGCGGCACCAGGAGCAGACCGTTTGGGAGCGGGCGAGACATGCGCCAGCGTTGTACAGCCCATGCGCAGGCGAGGCAGAGACAGGTGGTGGCAGTGCCGCTGCCGGGGAAAATCCATGCGAGGCGTTCCACGGCCCCGGGAATGGCCACGGTGAGGCGGAGAATGCCCTCGATAAGGTCCACCATGGGCCATAGCATGACGACCATGGTGCCTGCGAGCAGCTCACCGATGAGCGGTTCAAGGAGCATCGCGAGGACCGCACCGCTGACAATTAGGAAGACGAGGCCATTCAGCAGCAGGCCGGCGAAAACCCCGCCCGGGGTCATCAGGGTGAAGTGTTCAATAATCAGGGGCATGCTGACGAGGCTCGAACTCAATGAGACACAGCTCAAATCGGTGGCGGTTCGGACGACTTTCTCGTACCGCCGTTGGGCGCGGGGCCGGAAGCGCGGTGGACGATGGAGCAGGAGGGCGTCCTGAAGGAGCCGCGACAATGGCAGGGCAATGAGGACGATGCCGAGGACGACGGCGTATGAGAGTTGAAACCCCAGATGAAAGAGTTGAGCCGGTTGCCAGAGCAGGACGATGCAGGCCGAAAGAACAAGGGCGGGGAAGAGATGGCTTTGACGCAGGAGCAGGCGGGCGGAGCTGACGGCGGTTAGCATGATCCCGGCCCGTACGCCGGAGGCGGTGGAACCGGTCATCCAGATGTAGGTCCAGGTGGCCAGAAGGATGATGGCAAGGCGCGGCCGGCCTCCGATCCGAAGAAAGGTCGCCAGAGAATAGAGGCAGAGGGCGACACTGCCGACGTGGAGGCCGCTGACAGCGAAGAGGTGGAGGGTGCCACTGTCCCGATAGAGCGTCATACGGGTCTCATTCAGGAGCGACCGGTTGCCCAGCAGCATGCTGCCGATGACCATTCCCGGATCCTCATCGTCCCTGCAGGCGGTGGTGAGGAGGCTCTGGTGGTGGTGCAGCAGCGCGTGCCGCGCTGTTTGCCATGTCGAGGGTGGCGAGACCAACTCAAGGACCTCGCCCTGGTTGAAGGAGAGGAAGATATCCTGTTGCAGAAGATGTTCCTGATAATCGTCTGGATGGGGGTTGGCGGGGAGGAATTGCAGGACGCCGCGGCACCGCACCACCGCACCCGGGAGCAGGTGTTCATCCCCCAGCTCTCCTTTCTTGAGATAAAAGGCGAGCCTTGAGCCCTGCGGGACGGCGCGGAGAGCGGTGTGCTCGAGGCGGGCGAGGCCGGCAAAGTGGCTCTCCTTGCGAGCATTGAACCCCCGCTCGAGGCGCATTTCGAGCGTGGTTTCCCGCGGTGGTTGCCAACTCCAGTCCGGATGAGGCGGCTGGTCCTGAAGGCTGGTTGAGATGAATCCAAGGAGGAGAGCGGCGATGCGAAGGCCTTGAGGGAAGTGGAGGGGGAAGACGCGACCGATGAGGGCGATGCTGATGGCGCTGAGGAGCAGAGCGAGGCTGTTGCTCGGCGTGCCGAGGGTAGCGGCAAGGATGCCGGCGATCAGCGGCAGGAGGATTTCAAGAAGCGGAGCGGCGGCACAAACCGGCGGCCGCTTGGCGGCCAGATCAGTGACGGATAAAGGCCTTGCCATTGAGGACCAGGGGGGCGCGCATCCCGTGGTGAAGGTAGGTGAGGGCCTCCCGAATGGCCATTTCTATGGGACTGCCGCAGGCCATGCGGGCGGCGATGGCACTGGCGAGGGTGCAGCCCGAGCCATGCGTGTGCAGCTGACGCAAACGGGGATTTTTGAAGGAATGGAGACGGCCATCGGGGTGGGCGAGGATGTCGACCAGCTCGTCCCCCGCTTCCAGATGCCCCCCTTTTAGGAGCACGGCGGTCTGGAGGCTGGTGGCGAGGGCCCTTGCGGCCGCGCCCATTTCGTCGACATCCCGCGGACGGGAACCGAGGAGGACAGCCGCTTCATCGAGATTCGGGGTGACGAGGTGAGCCTTTGGAAGGAGTTGAGTGCGGAGGGCCTCAATGGCCTCGGTCTGCAGGAGCACCGCTCCGCTCGTGGCGACCATGACCGGATCAACGACCGCCTTGAGGGCAGGTCGGGCGGCAATAAAGGCGGCCACGACTTCAATGATCTCGCTGCTGAAGAGCATCCCGGTTTTGAGAACCCGCACGTTGAAGTAGCGGTCGACCTGCTCCATCTGTTCCCGCACAAAGGCGGCCGGCATGGCCTCGATGGCGGAGACGCCGTCCGGATTTTGTGCCGTGAGGCAGGTAATCGCGGTGGTGCCAAAGGCGCCGTTGGCGGTGATCGTCAGGAGGTCGGCCTGGATACCGGCTCCCCCGCCACTATCGGAACCGGCCACGCTCAGGACGACGGGTGTCTCATTTTCAATCTCCATGTTCCGGAGCCTGCGACAATGCGGGCTTGCAAGCAAGATGAGAAGGGCGGAAGGTGACCGAAAAGAATGCCTGAAAACAATCAGAAAGAGTTCTTTACACCAGCCGCAAAAGCGGCTGAGGGGAGCGTTTCAGATTCGGTTGGAGCGAGGGAAATCGTTACAAAAAGCGGGTATCGCCCATTGGCGGAGCGGATGCGTCCCCGGTGCTTGTCGGAAATCGTCGGGCAAGGGCACATTCTTGGACCGGATTGCCTGCTGCCCACGCTGGTCCGCTCCGATCGCTTTGGCAGTCTCTTGTTTTATGGCCCACCCGGGACCGGGAAGACGTCCATGGCGCGCGCCATTGCGGAGGAGACCAAGAGCCGCTTTGTTGCCGTCAACGCGGTCCTTTCAAACACCGCTGAGATTCGCGATATTCTGCGCATGGCCAGGTATCGGGCCGAGGAGCGGACGCTGCTTTTCATTGATGAGATTCACCGCTTCAACAAGGCCCAGCAGGATTTGTTGCTCCCCGACGTGGAGGCCGGAGTGGTTCGCCTCATTGGGGCGACGACCCATAATCCAGGCTTTTATGTGAATGCACCCCTGCTGAGCCGAAGCCACCTGTTCAAGTTGGAGCCGGTGGCTCTGGCGGCAATTGTCGCGGTCCTTGAAAGGGCCCTAACGGACGCCGAGCGCGGCCTCGGTGGGATGCGCGTGGTGGCCTTGCCAGGAGTGCTTGAGGCCATTGCCCGGATTGCCGATGGCGACCTTCGACGTGCCCTCAACGCCCTCGAGACGATGGTCCTTGGCCTGCGGACGCGGGGGGGCGGTACTCCCGAAGTGGGGACAGACACCACAGCGGAGGATGGCGCAAAAGTGGGGACAGACACCGGACGGCGCCTGACGATGGCGGTGGTGGAACGCTTTGCGAAGGAGCGGCAGATCGCCTACGACGCGACCGAGGACGAGCATTACAATACCGCTTCTGCATTCATCAAAAGCATGCGGGGCAGCGATCCCGATGCGGCGCTCTACTGGCTTGGCAAAATGTTATCGGGCGGGGAAGATCCCCGCTTTATCGCGAGGCGTCTGATCATCTTCGCGTCCGAGGATGTCGGGTTGGCGGATCCCCGGGCCCTTCCGATGGCGGTGGCGGCCAAGGAGGCCTGCGAGTTTGTCGGCCTTCCGGAGTGCCAGCTCACGTTGGCCCATGTCACGACTTTCCTCGCCACCTGCCCGAAGAGCAATTCCACCACTCTCGCCATTGGCCGGGTGATGCGCTCCATTCAGGAAAAGGGTCTTCAGCCCGTTCCCGTCTGGTTGCGGGATGCCCACACCGCCTTCAACAAGTCGATTGGCCAGGGCGAGGGCTACCTTTACAGCCACGATTTCCCCGATGCCAACAGCGGACAGGCCTACATGGAGCGCCCCGAGCGCTTCTATGAGCCCGGTTCCGCGGGCGCCGAGGCTCGCATCCGCGAGTGGTTGCTAAGCAGGCGCAGGGGCTGAGGGGAAGGTCGCCCTCACGGCCAATTTGCGCGGGAGGGGAAGATTTTGACAATTGAGGGCAGAAGTGGGTCCCGCTCCCAATGATTGCACCAAATTGCACTTTTTGCTTGCATATCACGGTGCCGATGCTCTGTTGAGGGTCCAAGCTATACGAGTAATACCCGCTACAACCAAGTTACCACTAATCAAAAAAGGAAATTCTATGAAGCGACTGATAATGACGATGGCGGCCCTACTGGGCGGAGTGGCCTCTGTATTGGGCCAGTTTAACGCGACGGTGGATCCTAATGCGAATTGGGTTGGTTACATGAATGTCTTTAATCTACCTAGCAACGGAGGAGGGTATGTATTTGGCGATAGTTGGGGAACCGCGGATTTGCCGGCCAATTTTGGAGCGGGCGTTTTGACTTTGGGACCGAACACCAATACCTATAATCCCAATGATGCTTTTTGGGTTGATGCGACCACGGGGGCTGGAAACAAGTCATTGGAAGCCAATTTTTTTGTCGAGGACCCAGGCTTGCGCGGCCAGACGGTGAATTTCTCGGGGACGGTTCAATCAAACACGCTTACCCAAGATTACACGGCGATTGCGATCATCAAGGTACTGGACGCGAATGCTGGGTACAGCTTGGCATTCAGTGATTCCGCTCCCCTTGTTGCCGGAAATTTCAACTTGAGCCTGCAAATCCCGGCTGGGACCAATTACATTCCTCAATACGGGTTTCAAGTGGTTGGGCCGAATGCCCCGAGCGGCCATGGGTTTGGCAGTGTTGTGGTGACGGCGGTGCCGGAGCCCTCGACGGTGGCCTTGTTGGGCGGCTTGGGAGCACTGATCTTTGTGGCGGTGCGCCGTTATCGTGGCGCGCGGGCCTGAGTGGCGAAAACCTGTTTTTGACGCTGTAATTTTGGAACCCCGTTGGTCAATGACTGGCGGGGTTTCTTTTTTGCGTTTGGCCGGCGGTCAAGGGAGGGTACAGGGTGCTGGCGCGGCGGGTTTACGGGTCGTTCGAGTGGGCGGAAATACCCGCCAAACGATCAGACATCGATGGCGTCGTTTTTGTCGTCGATGCGCCGGTTTGAGGGAGAGCGAGAGGAGCGATTGGTGGAGACGCTAACCTTGACGTTGAGGGCAGGTTTGTTGCCGAGGAGCAGATTGACGAGGAGGCTGAGGGCGCTGATGAGGAGGGAGGCGAGGAGGGCGGAGAGGAAGCCATCGACGTGAAAGCCATCGATGAGGCGACTGGCAAGAAGGAGGAGGAGGGCATTAATGACGAACAGGCCTAGTCCCATGGAGAGGATGACGAAGGGCAGGGTAAAGAGGATGAGGAGCGGTTTGACGACGAGGTTAAGGAGGGTAAGGACGATGGCCACGGTGACGAGGGT
>JBEAQI010000111.1:0-4316 GCA_041163965.1 Verrucomicrobiota bacterium
AGGCCAGCCAGCCGCTGAGGGTCCGTCGGGGAGGGGAACCGTTTGAGCAGCTGCGTCTCACCGCGGAGTCCATGCGCGCCGCGGGCCGTGCGCCGTCCATTTTGCAGATCAATATGGGCCCTTCCCGGGGCTACCGATTGCGCGCCGACTGGACGAGCGGCTTTTTTCAGGCGGGCGGACTGAGCGTACTGAACGAGACCGACTTCCCCAGCATAGAGGCGGCCCTCGAGAGCCTGCGGTCAAGCGGGGCAAGGGCCGCCATTCTTACCTCCAGTGATGCGACCTACGGGGAGAGCGCGGTGGAGTGGGCGACGGCGATCAAGGCCGCTTGCCCTCAGGTGCGGCTGTATCTGGCGGGAGCCCCCGGCGAGCAGGAAGCAGCATGGCGGGCTGCCGGGATCGACGATTTTGTCCATGTGCGGGTCAACGCGTACCGCTTCAACCGCGACCTCCTGGTCTATCTGGGAGCCCCCCTTTAATCCAAATTGGCTGAATGTTTTGAGATGAAGACGTCCCCCGATTTTACACAGGTTTCCTTTGATGGTGCGGCCCCGGCGGCCGGATACGGTGAATGGAAGGCGGCCCTGATGCGGCAAACCGGCAAGCGGGCCGAGGACTACGTGTGGGAAAGCATGGAGCAGATTCCGATCGAGCCTCTTTACACGCCCGATCACATCGAGGGCATGGAGCATCTTGCTTATCAGGCCGGCATTGCTCCGTATTTGAGGGGGCCCTACGCCACGATGTATGTTTTCCGGCCATGGACGGTGCGTCAATATGCCGGATTTTCCACGGCGGAGGAGTCCAACGCTTTCTATCGGCGCAATCTTGCGGCTGGGCAAAAGGGGCTGTCGGTGGCCTTTGACCTTGCCACCCATCGCGGGTACGACAGCGACCATGAGCGGGTGGTGGGGGATGTCGGAAAAGCCGGTGTGGCGATTGATTCCATTTTGGACATGCAGATTCTTTTTGACCGGATTCCCCTGAACAAGGTGTCCGTGTCCATGACGATGAATGGGGCGGTGCTGCCCGTTCTGGCGTTCTACATCGTGGCCGCCCTGGAGCAGGGGGCGCAGCTGGAGGAACTCGCCGGAACCATCCAAAATGACATTCTCAAGGAATACATGGTGAGGAATACCTACATTTATCCTCCGCAGCCGAGCATGCGCATCATCGCCGACATTTTTGCGTACACGTCCCGGCACATGCCCAAGTTCAATTCCATTTCGATTTCCGGATACCACATGCAGGAGGCCGGAGCCACCGCCGATCTCGAAATGGGGTACACCCTGGCGGACGGGTTGGAGTATATCCGCGCTGGGATCGCGGCCGGCATTGATATTGATGCCTTTGCTCCCCGCCTCAGCTTTTTCTGGGCGCAGGGGAAGAACTATTTCATGGAAGTGGCCAAAATGCGGGCCGCGCGCCTCCTGTGGGCAAAACTTGTGAAACAGTTCAACCCGCGCAACCCAAAGTCGATGGCCCTGCGCACCCACTCCCAGACGAGCGGATGGAGCCTGACCGAGCAGGATCCCTTCAACAATGTCACACGGACCTGCATTGAGGCGATGGCCGCTGCCCTCGGACATACGCAGAGTCTGCACACCAATGCCCTGGACGAGGCCATTGCCCTGCCGACCGACTTCTCGGCCCGGATTGCGCGGAACACGCAGTTGTTTCTGCAGGAGGAGACGGGTATCTGCAAAATCATTGATCCGTGGGGCGGGAGCTACTACCTTGAGGCCTTGACGAATGCCCTCAAGGAGCGCGCGTGGGCGCACATTCAGGAAATCGAGGAACTGGGTGGAATGGCCAAGGCCATTGAAACGGGCCTGCCGAAAATGCGCATTGAAGAGGCCGCCGCCAGACGCCAGGCCCGTATCGACAGCGGGCGCGAAACGATCGTCGGCATGAACAAGTATCGGCTCGAAAAAGAAGACCCCCTCGACATCCTCAACGTGGACAACAGTGCCGTCCGGGATGCTCAGATAAGGCGCTTGGAGCAGTTGCGGCGCGAGCGCGATGGGGCGGCTTGCGAGCGGGCCCTGGAGCGCCTGACAAAGGCCGCGGCGGGAGAGATTCAGGAAAATCTGCTCGCCTTGGCGGTGGAGGCCACGCAGGCCCGTGCCTCCCTTGGCGAAATTTCAGCGGCCTTGGAAAAGGTTTATGGTCGCCATCAGGCCGTTATTCGCTCCATTAGCGGCGTGTACGGCAAGGAATTTGGGGACCAGTCGGAAGTGGAGCGCATTCGTGACCGCACGGCGGCCTTTGCGGAGCGCGAGGGCCGGCGCCCGCGCATCCTGATTGCCAAAATGGGACAGGATGGCCATGACCGCGGAGCCAAGGTGGTGGCGACGGCGTTCGCTGATCTGGGATTTGATGTCGATGTCGGGCCGCTTTTTCAGACGCCCGAGGAAACCGCGGCGCAGGCCGTCGAAAACGATGTCCATGTGGTGGCCATGAGCTCACTGGCGGCGGGGCACCTGACGCTGCTGCCAAAGTTGGTCTCGGCGCTGGCTGGCCACGGTCGGGGAGACATCCTTGTGGTGGCCGGCGGGGTCATTCCGGCGCAGGACTATGCGGCCTTGTACGCCGCGGGGGCAGCCGCCATCTTTGGGCCCGGGACGGTGGTCACGGTCTCCGCCAACAAGATTCTTGATTTGCTGGAGGAGGCGGCGGGCTGAGGCCATCCGGCCGATTCACGGCATGACCGAAGGCGGATCCAGATTGCCCGAGTGGGCTCCCGCTGGCGGCGGGGAGGGGTTCCGCTCGAGGGTTGTGGAGGGAGTGGGGGAACAGCCCCCGGCGCCCCCGGTGCGGCCGTCGCGTTCGCTTCCCTCGGTGGAAGAGCTGGAGGCAGGCATCCGGGCCGGCAACCGCACGCTTCTGGCGAGGGCCATTACCCTTGTCGAGAGTAACGCCGAGGCCCATCAGGACCAGGCCCAGCATCTCTTGCAGGCCCTCATGCCCCTGACCGGGAAGTCGCTGAGGGTGGGCGTCACCGGAGTTCCGGGGGCTGGAAAGTCGACTCTCATCGATGCCCTTGGGGCGCAGCTCTGTGACGCTGGCCACCGGGTTGCGGTGTTGGCAGTCGATCCATCCAGCTCCGTGACTGGAGGCAGTATCCTCGGGGACAAGACCCGAATGGAAAAGCTGATGCAGCGTCCGGGAGCCTTTGTGAGGCCCTCGCCCACCGGAGGCTGCCTCGGAGGAGTGGCCCGGAAAACCCGCGAGACCCTTCTGCTGTGCGAGGCCTTCGGATTTGATGTCATTCTCCTCGAGACCGTTGGGGTCGGGCAGAGCGAGGTGACCGTCCGCTCCATGGTCGACTTTTTCCTGCTCGTCCAAATCGCGGGAGCAGGCGACGAGTTGCAGGGCATCAAGAAAGGGGTGATTGAGCTCGCCGATGCGATCGTTGTAAACAAGGCCGACGGCGATAATCTCCGGCATGCCCGCATCGCCAAGGCCGAGTATAATCGGGTCCTGAGTTTTCTGCCACCTTACACAGCGGGCTGGAAGACCAAGGCCACGTTGGTTTCCGCCCGCACCGGGGAAGGGATTGAGGCCATGTGGGAAACCATTCTGGAATTTCAGCGCCAGACGACTGCGTCCGGCGTCTTTGCAAAGCGGCGTCGGGAACAAAACCTCGACTGGCTGGAAGCGCTCCTCGACGAGGCCTTGCGGCGCCACTTTCTTGCCCGCGACACGGTCCGCATCGCTCTCCGCGAAATGCGCGAAGCGGTGGCCGGAGGGCGACTCCCACCGGTCAAGGCGGTCGGTCAATTGCTGGACGCCTGGGAGCAATCGTCGGGCTCCGGCAGCTGATCAGGAGCGGGTCCAGATTTTCAAGGCGTCGAGGAAAAAGCCCTCCAGCGCGGCCTCATCCTTCATATTGAGAGCGAGGAGGCCGGTGACCCCCTCGAGGGCCTTGACGGCGTTGGAGAGGGCCATGGCGGGAAATGGAACGACATGGCTGAGCTCAATGGCGGCCAGACGGGTGTGTTCTTCAATATCGACCAGAAGTTTGTCTCGTTGTCCCTTTTGCAGGCCCACTTTCATGGCCTCCAGGGACTCGTCGTCCATGTCGTCGGGCAGTTTAGTCTCGTCGAGTTGCTGGTGCGAGACCCGCTCGACTATCTCGGAAAACCGGTTCACCAAGCCATACGGTACTAAAATGGCGCGATCCGGATGGCGACGCGCGTTCTGGGGATCAGAATGAAGCCAGCGGATCCATTCGCGATAATCCGCCAGCCACTTTACCCATTGCGGATCCGGATCGCTTTGAAAGCGGCTGGGAATGGCAAATTGGAAGCAGC
>JBEAQI010000112.1:0-5351 GCA_041163965.1 Verrucomicrobiota bacterium
AAAAGTGCCTTTGAGGACAATGGTCACATCCTGACAGGGAACGCCGGCGTAGGCCGCCTCATAGAGGCCGTCCATGATGCTCTGACCACCAGACAGATTATTGAGGGCATCAAGGACCAAGGCCTCGAGGGTGAGGGAAAAGCCATCAAGTTCCGCAGTGATGGCACTGTTGGCGGCAGCGGCATCGGGATAGGTCCCCGGGAGACGTGGAATCAAGTCCCCAATCCAGGATTTCGCGGCGAGGGCGAACGCGGTCGCAAGCAACTCGGAGGAAAGCGAGTCCGCATCGATAGAAAAGTCCCTGAGGATGGCGTCGACATCCTCCCGGGAAAGCGAGGAGTATTTGAAAATGACGCTGTCGGCATAGAGCCCGTTGTAGTTGCTTTCGCCCGGCGCCTGGCCGATGGAGGGATGCCGCTGACAGAACAGGTTGAGGGTGGCTGGGGGGCAGTCGCCGGTCGGGCAGTCCAGAAGACTCACGGCCGGGGCTCTCAGATCGCTGTCATCGGTGGTGGTGGCGGTGGTTGTGCGGTGGGTTTCCGCCACCCGCACCGGCACCTCCTGTTGCCCGGCGAGGTCCGACCAGGGAATCACGGCCAGGTCGCGCACATTTGGACCGCTGTCGCTTGCGGCGATGCGGTCCCCAGTGGGCTGGGGTGGCGGAGTGGGCCGTCCGGTTGATGTATCCAGGGATAGATACGATTTAAAATCGCATGGATCCGAGAAGGTGTTGTTGAAGGAAACTCCGCCGGTGGCCCCGGTGAGGAGGACGCCCCCGAGCGCGCCCCCATCGAGCGGGATGCCGACCGGGCCACCATTGACATCGAGGCAGAGTCCGATCAGGCCGTCGAGGCGCGCGGCGACGATGGCCTTGACCCCGACCCCGTTGAAGGTGGCCCCTGCCAGTCCGGCAAAGAAGAGGTCTTCCGGTCGATTGAGGTTGCCCACCATGAGGCCGCCGGAGATGCCACCGAGGTCCCCGATTTCGAGGTTTTCAAGGGTCAGGCCGAAGCTGTTGACATTGAACTGAGGGGCGCCGTTGTTGTTGGCTGGGAAGCGTACCTGGAAGGCCTCAACCGCACCAAAGAGCCGCGGGGCGTTGGCCTCATCGGTCAGTTCGATATTGATGTTCCCGCTGGCGGTGATGATGAGGTTGTCGAGGTCAAAGCGGGTGGAGGGAGGGCGTGTGGTATCGGCGAAAGCGATACTGGCCTCGGTTAGGTTGGCTGGCAATTCAGGGAGGTTAAGAAGATTAAGAAAGCTGCTGCCCTGTTGGAAACCGAGGGCCCCGATGATCAGCTCCGGCTCATCGTTGGTGAGGCTGCCATCGAAACGGAGGCTGGCGTTCTTCAATCCCAGGGCGATGAAGTAGGGGATGCCGAGACTCCCCGAGAGCGTGACGGAGAACGGATGTTGCGGGGTTGGTGAAAAAATATTCTGCAGTCCCTCGAGGCGGATGGTGGCCAGTTCAGTGTTATTCGGAATACCGTTGCTGTCGACCCCGGCCAGGGTGATGCCCCCCGCACCGCCGAGGCGCATCCGCCCAGAGAAGGAGAGCGTATCAATCTGCAGATTCGGAGCATCGACAAAGTCCCACGAAAAGGTGGCGGAGACCCCACCCCCAAAGGCAAAGTCGTTGTTGTTGGTATCCGAGAGCAGCTCCGAGGCGACAAGGCCCCGCATCGAGCCAATTGCACTAAAGGTGAGCCGATCACCGGTTCCGGACGCGGTGCGGGCGATGCCAATGCCACTGCCGCTCTCTAGGTAAAGCGCTAGGCCATCCAGATCAACGATCTGCAGGTCATTGACAAGGCTGATGGAGGCGGCGGTGGGCAAGCCATCGATTCGCCAGTTTTCTCCGGCAATTTCAAAGGCGAGGCGCTTTGCGACATCGGTTGGGTAGGATGGATGCGGAAAGGAAAGGGTGGCGGTGATCT
Organism: Verrucomicrobiota bacterium; assembly: GCA_041163965.1. Taxonomy (GTDB): domain Bacteria; phylum Verrucomicrobiota; class Verrucomicrobiia; order Opitutales; family Oceanipulchritudinaceae; genus Oceanipulchritudo. Next base: position 1,938 of record JBEAQI010000112.1, read on the forward strand.
GCTCAAGGACTGGGAACGCGGTGCCATCCAGTTTCAGGATGGTGGAAACCCCCGCTTGAAAGCCCGGAACGGAGGCCGGGCCGGTCGTGGCCGAGGCGGGGGTCTTGACCTCGGTGGCCTGTGCGTTCTGAACGATTGGCAAATTGAATCCCAGATTGTTTAGAGCGATGCGGACCGGGTCCCCATTGCCGCTGCTGAAGGAGAGCGGCGAGCTGTTGCCCGGATCGACATCAATGACAATGTTGCTGAGCAGGGCGACGGAGGCCGCCGCGTCCGACCCATTCAGGCTGAATTCCTCCGGCAGGTGCAGGATGCCGTCCTTGGCAAGGACCACCCGTGCGGTGTTGTTGATTGTATTGAAGACCACCTCCGCCGCGCCCTCAAAGGCCAGATAATAATGGGCCTTCGTGCGCTGATCGACTGGGATGCTTGCCGCTTCCGGGCGCAGGAGCAGGCCGAGCTCCGTCTGCACGCTGACGCCGGTCTGGGCAGGGGCGTTGTTGAGGTCGGTTTCAAGCGCAAATCCGAATCCCCCACTGAATAGCAGGACCTGATCCGAAAGGAGCGCCTGACGGTCGTTTGAGCCGGTCTGGATGGTGAACCGGTGGCCCGGGTCAAGGTGGGCATAGCCGATGGCTGCTGACCACTGTTGCGTCGTTCCGTCGTCGAGATCCTGATACAGCGTCCCGTCAGCACTGAAGCCGTTGAGCAAGGGCGATTGTAAGAGCGGCTGTCCATTGCTGTCGAACCCGCTGATGAAGGGCAGGCGTCCACTGAGCGGCTGGCCGCCGGGGCTGGGGATGGAGACTTGCAGGCGGAAGGATGGATCCAGACCGAAGGGGGCATTGAGGACCGACTTCAGGGAAAGACTGAAATCGCCGCTGCTCTGAATCGTGCCGTAGGGCACTTCAAAAAACGCATCGATATCGGGAAACCGCAGTTTGCCACCGAAGGCCAGTTCCCATGACCTGCTAACCCGGTTGAAGGCCAGCTCCCCTGAGAGGCGTTGGACCTCAATGTCGCCCGGCAGTTTGACGGTGAAGGTCTCGATATCAATCGTGTTTACCAGACCGGCGAGATTGTCGCTGATGGCCTGCAGGCTGAGCACGGCCTCCTCGGTGGCGACGCGGAAGGCGGTTGTCAGGGCGGTGCCCAGTTCGTTGGCATACTGGGTTTGGAGCGCATGTAGGTGCTCCATGTAGTCGCTCACCAGCCAATGCAGCCGTTGCGCTTCGGCGATGGGGGTCCATCTGATGTGCAGGGCCTCCCAGGTGTTGGTGAATTTTTCAACCATGGGAGCCGTTTCCGGGGCATCGGGCAGGAGCGCTTTCAGGAGGGCGATGGCTTCGGTACTTTCTTTGAGCCGCGCAAGGCTGCCGGTGAGGTCCTTTTCGATGGCATCAGCATCCGCGGCGAGGGCCGCGGCATCTTCATTCACACCTTCCATCAGGCTTAGCAGCTGGGCCTTGAATTGCGGGTTCGGTCCATCGTCCCCAATGGTGAGGATTCGCCAAAAGGCCTCAAAAATGGACGGCTCCGTGCCTTGCGGGGCCGCGGTGGAGGGCTCTACGCGGGCCACGGGACCGAGGGACTGGGGCGTAGGGGCATTCTGGTTGGAGGGCGATTTGGGCTTTTCTTCTATGCCGAGAAGCCTTCGACTCATCGCCGAGGCCCGTTTTATCTCCAATTCCACGTGGTGGGCGCCGGCAGCAAGGCGGCTATTCGCCGACTTTGCGCCGGTCTCCGGTGAGCCGGCAGAGGCAATGATTAAATTTACCGCCGTCGCACATTTCTGCGCATAAAATTCAATGTCATGGGGCTCAGGTAGCACCAGTCCAAGGTATTGGAAGGTATGGATGGTATGTACAATCCGAGCATTGCCGATGGCCATGCCCTTGAGATCCTTGGTGGCGATCGCGGCATCCATGGCGGTGGTGGACTCCATTAGGACTTTGTTGGCGGCGGCCTCGAATACCCCAGTGGGGAGAGGCGTTGTACCGACTAGCGTTGTTTGCGTCGCGCTTTCTTCCAGGGCGTATATCAGTAGACCGAGGGCCTCCTCGAAGGTCAGGTTGTCAAATGTGGCGGCGTCCTTGATGGTGCCGTCCGGGTTGAGGCCGTAATCCGAGAGCGTTTTGGTGTTCCACTCACGCATCTTGGTGATGATCGTGCTGGTGATGTCGGTGATATCTGCCTGACCCCCCGCCTGGGCGTTCGTCCCGGCGGCTTCTAAAAGCGCCCGTGCGGTGCCAAACCCGATCTTGGGAGAGACATCGGCAGGCAAGCCCGTCAGGCGCTCCTTGATCACGTCCACTTGCTTTTGCGTATTATCGACGAGGGTTTCAAACAGCTTCCCAGTGTCGCCATTGAAGATGAGTTGGACCGCCATATCGTCCAACCCATCGGCGATGTCTTTATGCAGGTCGATGTTGGCCTGCAGGCGTTTGAGGAGAGCGAGGTCGGTGACGGTCTCCTGGCGGATGGCTTCCAGGTCGGCATCCATGTTCGAAAGGGCATCCTGCAGGCTTTTGACGGAATTGGCGTAGACCTCGGCGCTTCCCTGCATGAGTGGGTGGAGGGTGGCGTTGGCGGCGCCAATGAACCAGGCTCCGATGAGGTCGGTGGGGATGGAGGTGGTCGGGACTTCAAATTCGGGAGGCTGGCCAAGCTGAATCTGGTCAAGCGCCGGCAATTCCGGGGCGTTGCCGGCAAAGGCTTCCAGCCCCTTGTTGAAACTCCCGAAGAAGCGGCCCGCGGCCAGGAGCGTCTCATTGGTGTAGGCGGCGGCCTGCTGGGCATCAATAGTGGGCCGGATCAGGATCAGTTCTTTGGCGAGTTTGAGGGTCAGGGCGCCGGCGAAGGAGAATCCGATGGCGTAGTCCGGATCATCGATATCGATGAAGCCCTCGATGCGGTTGCCGTCCGGGAGCTCAAGGCGAACCCCTCCGGCCACGGAAAATTCCCCGTCGCGGGTCCGTTCAAGAGCGAGCGGGCGGCGGGGCATGATGGTCAGGAGCGGTCCGGCGGAGCTGGCGTCCTCAAGGCGGGTCTGACCGGAGGCGGTCAGTTGGATGTCGCCCGAGGAGGAGAAGGAGAGCCCATGTACGGAGAGCGAGCTGTTTAAACCGGGCAGATGCAGGGCGCCCGAAAGGCTGCCACGGAAGAGGCCATCGGTGACGTTCAGGTGGGCAGTGCCGGCGATTCCGGAGAGCGCAACATCCGACCCAAGTGACCAGTCGGGAGGCGCCTCGGTCGGGAGGGCGGGTAAAATGACGCTGTCGTAGGTCGTGGCGAGCGACCCGCGTAGGTGGTCGAGCAGCGCTTTGCGCGCGTTTAGACAGTGGCCGGCGAGGGTACTGAGGGAGGCGCTTTGAGCAGCGCCGGTGGCCCGCTGGTCGATCCAGGTGGTAAGGA
>JBEAQI010000113.1:0-4218 GCA_041163965.1 Verrucomicrobiota bacterium
CATTACGAAATTGAACGCGGGCATTGGCAATGTCTTCATGCGCGGACAGGACCCGTACCCCGACCGAGTCCACCCGCTCAATTTCACTCTTCACCAATTGCTGAATGATCCCAATGTCATGAATCATCAAATCGAGAACCACTCCGACCTCAGTCCCACGGGGATTGAACGGAGCCAATCGGTCCGCCGTGATGTACAGAGGCTCGCGGACGTGCGCCTCCAGATAACTCATCACCGGGTTGAAATGTTCAATATGCCCGACCTGGACCAGTCGTTGGGTCCGCTTGGCGGTCGCCAGAACGCGCTCCGCCTCCTCTAATGAGGCGCAGATCGGCTTTTCCACCAGAACGTGCGCCCCCGCCTCCATCACGGCCACCGCCACCTCCGCATGCCGGTCAGTCGGCACCACGATACTCAGTGCCTCGACCTCCGCCGCAAGCGCCACCGGATCGCTAAAGACCCGCGTCCCGTATTCCGCAGCCACCTGACGGGCCCGCCCAGCGTCAGCATCGCATACCCCAACCAACTCCACTCCGGGCAGGCTGGCATATAAACGGGCATGGTGCTGACCGAGGGACCCCACCCCCACGACCCCGCACCGCACGATCAGTTCATCGCTCCCCGCCATCATCCTGCCACCTGCCTCTTTTTCGTCATTGGCGCCCACCGTACGGCCCCTCCCCCATGGTTTCCAGCCCAAACTGAACACCTGCCCACTGGAGCATTGCCCCTATCCTATCGATCACCCCCGCAGACCCTGCAAGGCTTACGAAATTGGGATCACTCAGACGCCTCCGCCTGAACACGAACGAAACGTCTGTTGACAAAGTATTACTTTTATTCAATTGTAATACCAATGAAACTGACTATCAAAGGCCAAGTGACCATTCCAAAGAAATACCGGCAGCGCTATGGATTGGCCCCTCACACAGAGGTGGTCTTTGAAGCGGCTCCCGGAGGCGTTCTGGTCCGCCCGGCCATGCCGGCCCGCCTTTATAAAATACGCACAAAATTGAAGATGATGCGCGGAATTGCGGATGCGGGGATGCAGACCAACGACATCATGGGCATGACGCGGGGGGAATGAGGCGGGATGGTCCTGGTGGACGCGAATGTGCTCATTGATCTCTTCACCAATGATCCAAAATGGGCGGACTGGTCGGAGCAAGCGCTTGCAGAGGCAGCAGCAACCGGCGAGCTCCACATCAACCCGGTCATTTATGCGGAGGTTTCGATTGCCTTTAAGGAACAGGCTCCGCTCGAAAATGCCCTCGATGCCCTGGGCATCATACGCTCGAACCTGCCCTACCCGGCGGGCCTTCTTGCCGGAATGGCGTTTATGAAATACCGCCAGCGCGGCGGCTTGAAACGCTCCCCCCTACCAGACTTTTTCATCGGGGCCCATGCGCTCCACATTGGGGGGAAACTGCTCACTCGCGACCCTCGCCGCTACCGGACGTATTTTCCTGAGCTGAAGCTGATCTGCCCGGAAGACTGATTCGCACAGAATCAACACCCAGCAACCAATACCCTTCCAAAGCTCCCCACCTCCGTGCTGCGCGATCCATCGCCTCGCGCGAAGGAAGCTCCCTGTGCGCCGTGTGACCAAACCAAGACCGTCTTCAGGAAGAAGGGCTACCCTCGAGAATTCAAACCAGTTCAGGCAACACCCAAGAAAGGGCGCTTCATGACCATGCCTCGCATAAGGCATGCTCAAGAAACTATTGAAAATTGCGCGCTCGCATGGGCCTTTTGCATTGAAGCCAATAGCCCTCATGAGCAGGGTTTTCAGTGACACCCAACTGGCCCTCAGCACCCCTTTGCATACAATGGAAATCGCCACCCTCAAGGATTGGATCAATATCAACTCGGGAAGCCTCAACCAGGAGGGCCTGAGCCGCATGGCGGATGCCCTCTCGCTGGCCCTCGCCGCCCTGCCCGGACGACTGGAAAGGATTCCGGGGCAGCCCTACACGGATCTGGACGACTCGATCGTCCATCCGGGAGACTGCCTTTGCCTCCACTTCAACGAGTCAGCCCCGATCCAGGTTCTTCTCAGCGGCCACATGGACACCGTCTTCGGGGTCGACCATCCTTTCCAAAGCTGCTGGGAAGACGGCGCCCTTCTGCGGGGACCGGGCGTGGCCGACATGAAGGGCGGGCTCTTTGTCATGATCGCGGCCCTGAAAGCCTTCTTGAGCGATGGCCCCACCCGCGTCGGGGGCAAAGTCCTCATCAATGGAGATGAGGAAATCGGCTCTATCGGCAGTGGCGATCTGCTCCGCTCCATGGCCCGTGCCTGCCATCTGGGCCTGGTCTTTGAAAGCGCCCTTCCCGATGGCGCCCTCATCAACCAGCGTAAAGGCACGGCCACCATCCGCCTCATCGCCAAGGGAATCGCCGCTCACACCGGCAGGGACTTTTCCAAGGGCCGCAACGCCCTGGTGGCGATGGCCGACCTCGCCAACGCCTGTCACGGCCTCAATCAGGAATTCCCCGAGGCTCTCCTCAATGTGGGACGCTTACAAGGTGGAGGGCCCGTCAATGTGGTCCCCGACTATGCCGAGGCATGGCTCAACATCCGCACCGATGACCCTGAAATGTTCCATACCATTATCACCGCTATCGAGGACCGGGTCCGCGACGTCAATTCCCGCCACCCCGATATCCGGTTTGAAATGAGGACAGGTGCCACCCGCCTGCCACGCCGGGAGACCGCCGCCGAAACGATTCTCCGCGCCAAATGGAACGGGGTTGAATCAGCCCTTGGGCTGCCTTGCTCGGGAACCCGCTCCACGGGCGGCACCTCCGACGGCAACATCTTCGCCGAGGTCAACCTGCCACACCTCGACGGCGTCGGTGTCCACGGCGGCGATATCCACTCCGACCAAGAGTTCTGCCTCCTTGAAAGCATCCCCACCCAGATCGCCAAAACGACCGCTTTCCTCCGCACCCTTGAAGCCAACGGCTGGAGCAGTATTCCTTCCTGAGTATCGCCTAATCCCGCAACCAGCCGTCCAGCCGCTCCTCGACAAAAGCATTGTCGTGAAGATGCGGATACGCAGCCTCGATTCGGTCAAGGGCCTCCGCCTGCCCTGGGGACAAGCCCTCCGCGGGGTTCAATGTCCAGATACCCTCCAGCAGGCCCTGACGCCGCAGCACCTCATGGATGCCTGTGATGCAGCCCGCGAATTGGTTCGCAGCATCAAACACCACCGCGTTGGCATCCGTTAACTGCTGGGCAACCGTCAGCCAGTCGGCAGGAATCGCCGCTCCACTCTCACGCAACGCCCGCAATTCCTCAAAATGCTCCACCGCGCGTCGCGTCCACACCGCCCACTGGCCCAACAATCCGCCACGGAAGGCAACCTCGGGTTGTCCCTCCCCGCCAAACCGGTACCGCGTCAATAAATCGAGGTAAATGTTCTCGTCATTGCCAGTGTACAGGGCTAGGTCCTCCGCCCGGCCGGACTCCGCCACCGCCCGCGCCACATCGATCGAGTCGTAGCGGTTGAAGGGCGCCACCTTGATCGCCACCAACCCGGGCAAAGCCGCCACCTCGCGCCAGAAGTCAACCCCAAGCCGTCGTCCCCCCACTGCCGGCTGCAGGTAAAATCCCACCACCGGAATGACCGCTGAAACGGCCCGCAAGTGGTCCACCATATCGGCGTCGCCAGCCTCCTTGAAAGCGGACAAGCTCACGAGACCGGCATGATAACCGAGTCCCACCGCAAGCTCCGCCTCCGCCACCGCCGCCGCTGTCCGGCCCACAATGCCCGCAATGCGAAACAGGGGCTCTGCCCGCTGCTCGTCGCACGCATCCATCGTTTCCGCCGCCAGCTCAAGCACCGGCCGGTATAACCCCACCGCAGGATCGTGAATCTCAAACTGCGTGGTGTGCACCCCGACCGCCAGACCGCCACTTCCAGCCTCACTGTAATATCGGGTCAACGCACGCTGGCGCCGCTCATCCAACCGACGTGCCGCGGTCAGGGCAAGGGGATGGGCGGGAATCACCATGCCGCGCAGCAAGCGGGCTCGGTTCTCGGGACTGAGGGAGGCAGACATCATGAATTGAAAGGGGTTTCAAAAATTGCCATCGCGTTTCTCAAAGCCGGTCGGCTTGTTGAAGGTCTCTCCGGATGCCAGAAGCCAGGCCGCAATCCATCCAAGCATCGTCTCAAGCCCCGTGACGGGGCGCCCAAAAAGGCGGTGCGA
>JBEAQI010000114.1:0-3000 GCA_041163965.1 Verrucomicrobiota bacterium
TTAACCAATCAATCTCAAGCTGACCCGAGTCATCCGGCGCGGGAAATCGGACGCCTACTCCAATGAGGCGCACTGCATGGGGACTGCGGGCAAACGCAACGCGCATCAACCCATCGAATGAATCCTCGTCAAGTCGCGTGCCGGGCTCCTCACACGTGGTCTGCTGAAAGTTTGAGAATTTCAATTTCAGAAAAACCTTGCTGAAGGAACGTCCTGACTCTGACTTTCGTAAGTCCGCTTCCAATTCCTCCAGAAGAGCAGGCAATACTGCCAAGCAGGCTGCCTCGCTTTCAAGATTGTGCTCAAAGGTCCGCTCCACACTCATGCTCTTGCGGTCACGATTGGGCTCCACCGGCCGGTCATCTTCACCTCGACATCTGGCATGCAGCTCCAAGGCGCGACTCGCCCCAAACCAACTCTCAAGGTCTCTTATGCTGACCGCCTGTAGGTCTCCGCAAGTGCGAACCGACCTGTCCAATAGTAGAGACTCCGCGCGAGGACCAATACCGGGTATCCGGCGGACCGGTAGCGTTTTCATGAAAGTCGCCACTTGATGAGGCAAGATGGCAAATTGTCCATTCGGCTTCCGCCAATCACTCGCAATTTTTGCCAGCATCTTGTTCGGCGCGATCCCCGCACTCGCGGTCAGCTGCGTCTCACGGTAAATCTCCCGTCGTATCTGCCGCGCCAAATCATAGGCATAGCGATTGTGATGGCTCACATCGAGGTAAGCCTCGTCCAGCGAAAGGGGCTCCACCAGCTCGGTGTATCGTGAAAAAATGGCCCTTACCTTGCGGGATTCTCGCCGGTAAACCTCTCCTCGAAGCGGCTTGATGATGAGCTGGGGACATAGCTCAAGGGCCTTGAAAACGGGCATTGCCGACCGGCACCCAAACGCTCGTGCAGGATAGTTGCAAGTCGTCAACACACTTCGCCGGGAGAGACCGCCAACCCCAACCGGCTTGTCCGCGATCAATGGGTCATCACGACACTCAATGGCCGCATAGAAACAATCCATATCGATGTGGATGATCTTTCTCACCGAGCGGGCCATCTCCGCCTATCTCCACGTCAGTTCTTCGGATTTTATTTTTTTTTAAAAAACGGTCCCATCCGGAACAACCCCATTTTTCATCACGATGACGATACCATCACGCACCAGAATGTCTCCGGCTTGATAGAGATCCGGCTTGCCATCTGGCCGCAACACGACGTCGTTCCCAATCCTTGCGTTTTTGTCAATAATCGCGTTCTCAATCTCACAGTTCGATCCGACGCCCAAATCGGGCCTGTTTAAAGCCCGGTTCTCGGCGCGTTCCTCCTCGCTCTCGAAAATATCGGCCCCCATCATCACCGCATTGCGAAAGGTGCCGCCCCCACGGATAACGGAGCGAACACCGATAACGACACGCTCCAGCCGGGAATCGGAGACAATCGCTCCACCCGCGATAATGGCCCGGTCGACAGTCGCGCGATTGATCTTTGAGGCCGGCAAAAATCGAGCCCGCGTGTAAACGGGGACATCTTGATCAAAAAAATTAAATGGCGGAACTGGATCGGTTAAACTGAGATTGGCATCAAAAAACGAGCGGACCGTCCCGATATCCTCCCAATATCCGTCAAAGATGAAGGCCCGCAAGTTGACCTGACCTAGGAGAAGAGGGATAACTTCTTTGCCGAAATCCTTATACTCGTTGTTAAGACTGCTGCGAAGAGTCCGCATATTAAAGCAGTAGATGCCCATATTCGCCAAAACGTACCGGACCCCATCAGCCCCCGGAAGTTCAGCGGACACGGCCTCACTTAGCGCCAGCCCCTCGATGATCGCTGGATCCGTCGGCTTTTCCACGAACTCACGGATGTTGAGCGCATCATCCACCCGCATCAAGCCCAGCCCATGGACCTCCGTCGTCCGCATCGCCTTCGCAGCCACTGTCACCGCCGCACGGGTTCTGCGATGCTGCTCGACCAAAGCCTCTAAGTCCATCTGATAGAGCTGATCGCCGGAGAGGATCAGAACCAGATCCTCGTCGTCCGCATTCAAATGATGTAGGTTCTGGCGAACCGCATCCGCGGTGCCTTGATACCAGTTGGCGCCTTTTTCAGTCTGTTCAGCGGAAAGGATATCCACAAACCCTCCGCCAAAGGGATCAAATTTATAGGATTCCTGAATATGCCGATGCAGACTGGCTGTGTTGAACTGGGTAAGCACATATATCTGATTCAATCCGGAATTCAGACAATTGCTGATCGGGATATCCACAAGGCGGTACTTTCCCGCCAATGGCACCGCCGGTTTACAGCGTTCCGCAGTCAGCGGGTGTAGACGAGTCCCGCGACCGCCTCCCATGATGACACATACTACTTTTGATTTCATGATACGGGGTCCGTTGGGAATAGGTTCTGGGCTTGCGTTATGCTGGGGCCGGCATTCAGATGCAACCCAATTATGTGCGGTATCGTTGGTTACATTGGCAAACAAGCGGCTGCCCCCATCCTTCTTGATGGACTTCGGCGGTTGGAATACCGTGGCTATGATTCGGCAGGACTCTGCGTTATCGATAAAGCCGCTTTTAACACCGTCCGCCGCACCGGTCGGGTCGACAATCTGCGGACTGCCGCCCTCCCTCTCATCCCGACCGGCAACATCGGCATCTCCCACACCCGTTGGGCCACTCACGGAGGCGTCACCGACAAGAACGCCCATCCACATACCTCATGGAACGGCCGTATCGCGATGGTTCACAACGGAGTTATCGAAAACTTCGCAGTGATCCGCCGGGAATTGGAGGCCAAAGGCGTGACCTTCCAAAGCGAAACGGACTCTGAGGTCCTAGCCAACCTTGTCGCCTTTCTTTACGAAACGGAATTACAGCACCAATCCGCTCCGGGGGAAGCTCTTCTCAGGGCCCTCCGAACCAGCCTCGCCGAGGTGGAAGGCACCTATGGAATCGCCATCGTCTGCCTCGATCTTCCTGATGTTATTATCGGTGCTCGTAA
>JBEAQI010000115.1:0-13063 GCA_041163965.1 Verrucomicrobiota bacterium
AAGCATCAGGCCCAACTGCGTCATGCTCAGGCTCCGTTCAGGTTCACCACACTCAGGCGGATGATCGCGGGATGAGCGGCGATCTCCGCCAGCACCTCCGCGTTGGGCTCATCGTCAAGCCCGCACATGTTCAACGCCACCTGCCCGACGGTGTTGCGGCTCAACGACATGTTCGAAATGTTCAGCCCATGCTTGGCAAGGGCCGTACCCACCATTCCAACGATGCCCGGCACGTCCTGATTCTCCAGCACAAGGAGGTACTTTTCTTCAAGTGGACACTCCACATGACGCTCATTGACCATCGTGAGCCGGGGACTCTGGGACTTGCCCAACAAAGTTCCCTCAATGGAGAAATTTCTTCCGGTCGAATCAACCGCCTCAATCCGGATCAGCTCTGTATAGTCGCGCTCAAGGTTGGTCTGCAGAACCTCCATGCCGATCCCAAGGCGCTCCATGACCCGTGGGGCATTGACGTCGTTGACATCGGTCGTGATGCGGCGCAGATAACCGCGCTGGATCGCCCGGTTCAATGGCTTCACATCCAGGCTGGTGAGCTTTCCGGAATAAGTGATCCGGATCTGCGTCACTTCCTGCGGCGTCAACTGTTGCATAAAGGTTCCCATCCGCTGCGCCAGCTTCAAATAAGGTTGCAGGACCTGCAGCAACTTGGGATCGACCGAGGGGGCGTTCACGGAATTGCGAATCCAGCCGCCGCGCAGAGCCTCAAGAATGCACTCCGCAACCTCAAGGCCAACGTTTTCCTGGGCCTCCATTGTGGATGCGCCCAAGTGGGGCGTCATCACCAGTCGATCATGCTGGCGCAGTTCGCTGTCCGCCGCCAATGGCTCCTCGACAAAGACGTCCAGCCCCGCCGCCGCAACCTTTCCGGAGGCAAGGGCCGCCGACAAGGCCATCTCGTCGATCAGTCCTCCGCGGGCGCAATTTACGATCCGCACTCCCGGCTTCATCTTCTCAATAGAGGCCGCATTGATCAGGTTCGCGGTGTCGGGTGTCTTCGGCATGTGCACCGTGATGAAATCGGCCTCCCGCATCAGCTTATCGAGGTCTACCTTCTCCACTTGGAGCTGCTCCGCCCGGGCCGCCGTCAGATAGGGGTCGTAGGCAAGGACGCGCATCCCAAAGGCCAAGGCGCGCTTGGCCACCTCTGAGCCGATCCGCCCCAGCCCGAGAATGCCAAGGGTTTTCTTGTACAACTCGCTTCCCTGAAAGGACTTTTTGTCCCATTGGCCGGCCTTCATGGAAGCATTAGCTTGGGGAATGGGGCGCGCCGAGCACAGCAGGTGCGTGAAGGTCAACTCCGCGGTGGCAATGGTGTTGCCGCCAGGGGTGTTCATCACAATCACCCCGCGGTCACTGGCCGCTTCGACGTCGATGTTGTCCACCCCGACTCCCGCACGGCCCACCGCCTTCAGCCGCGGCGCAGCCTCAATGATTTCGCGGGTGATGGTGGACGCACTGCGCACGATGATCGCCGAGGCCTCCTCGGCCAGGGCCTTGAGGGTCTCGGGACTGGATCCATAGGCCTCCACCACCTCGATCCCGTCCTGCCCGCGCAGGAAATCGACTCCGCTCTCCGCTATTTTGTCGGCAATGATGATTTTCATGACTAAAAAGGGCTCAACTAGAGAAACCTTGCGTTGAATAGCAAACCCATACTCCAAAAGTTAAACAGGGACTTGTACAAATTCCGCCAGGCTCCACCGTGTGCGGCATGGAAGTGTTTGATATGATTGTCATTGGCGGCGGCTCCGCCGGCTATGCCGCGGCCCGCACCGCGCGGGAAACAGCCCCACGAGTCGCCATCATCGACGCCGCCCCAGAGCTGGGCGGCCTTTGCATCCTCCGGGGCTGTATGCCCTCCAAAACGCTCATTTACGCCGCCGAAGTGCTTCACCTCGCCCAGCATGGCAAGGAATTCGGCCTGCAGATTCCCTCCGCGGGGCTCGACATGGCCGCTCTCCAAGCGCGTAAACGCCACCTCATCAACGATTTCCAAGGCTACCGCCAAAGCCAGCTGGAGTCGGATCGCTTTACGCTCATCCGGGAAAAGGCGCGCTTTCTGGACCGGGAAACCATTGAGCTAAGCCCCTCCGGCCGCCGACTTGCCGCGAAGGCCTTCGTCATTGCCACGGGTTCGGTCGTCAATTTTCCCGGCATTCCGGGACTGGACGCTCCGGACATCTGGACCAGCGACGATGTGCTAGATCTGGAAGCGCTACCGGATTCGATCATCGTCCTCGGTGGCGGCATCGTCGCCTGCGAGCTCGCCCAGTTTCTTGCCCGGGCCGGCGTCCGCGTCACCCAGATCCAGCGGAGCGCGCATATTCTCAAGGAAACCTCCGTCGCCGCAGCCGAAGTCATCATGCGGGCATTCAAAGCGGAAGGCATCAGCCTTCACACTGGCACCCAACTGGAGGGCGTCACCCGGGACGGGGACGGCTTCTGCGTCGCCTACCGCGACGCCGGCGGCATCGACCGCATCGCCACCGCCTCCAAGGTCCTCAACGCCCTTGGTCGCCGCCCCGCCATCGACGGGCTAGACCTCGCCGCGGCCGGGGTCACCCTGAATGAGTCGGGCCGCATCGGGGTCAACGGCCATCAGCAAACCACCAACCCGCGGATTTATGCCGCGGGCGACGTCTGTGGCCCCTATGAGATCGTCCACCTCGCCATCCTGCAGGGGGAAGTCGCGGCCCGGCACGCCCTTGGCCGCCCGACCCAGCCGGTCGACCTCGACAGCCGCACCAGCGTGGTCTTCACCGATCCGCAGGTGGCCAGCGCCGGCCTACCGGAGGAAGAAGCCATGGCACGTGGATACGACCTTGCTGTAGCGGATTATCCGTTCGATGACCACGGGAAGTCCATGCTCATGAACGCCACCTTCGGCCATGTCAAAGTCTGGGCCGACCGCGCCACCGGCATCATCATCGGGGCGGAATGTGTCGGCAAAGACGCCGGCGAGCTCATTCACGCCATGGCCGTGGCCATTTCCCTCAAGGCCACCGCCAAAGCGCTCCTCGGGGTCCATTGGTATCACCCCACTCTCGCGGAAATCTGGAGCTACCCGATCGAGGACATTGTCGCCGAACTGGAAGCCTAGAGCGCCAAGCCCCGAAGAGGCTGGCGACAGGTCTCGGGTCAAAATCGGCGATTGGCGATCGGTGATCCCGGCGCCGCCCTCCTTGACACCGCCCTCACCGCCTACATCTGCCGCCGCCCTCGACACCGCCCGCCGCCGGCCTCGAGGAGGCCAAACCAGCCATCCCGCAGCGGCCCATACAGGCCTCGAAGAGGGCGGCGGTCAGTGGAGGCTGTCACCCGCCGCACGGTCACCCGCCACGGTCACCCGCCGCACGGTCACCCGCCGCACGGTCACCCGCCACCCACGGTCATCCACCCACCGCCGCACGGGCACCCGTCGCCACGGTCATTCTGACCACGCCTAAACGGGCGCCCAAAAACAGACGGCAGCGAAAAAGCGGCCCGCCCAACGAAAACGGTCCCTGACTTGCAAGAACGGACGTTTTCCGTACAGCGGCATTTATGAAATTGATCTATTCCCCGTTCCTCCCCAAATCCGTCCTCCCCCTGCTCCTTATAGGCAGTGGTGTGTTGTTTGCCGCAGGGCCAGCGCTCATGGGAGCGGAGACCCCCGCGGCCGAAACACCAGCCCCACAGAAAAACGAGGAACAAGCCCCAAAGGCCGCGGCCTCAGCCCCGGAAATCATCGAGACCCAGCACACCATCACCATCGATGGCCGGACCATCGCCTACACCGCCAAGGCCGGAAAAATCGCCCTCAAGGATATCAAGGGAGAACCGACCGCGGAGATCTTTTTCATCGCCTATACCAAGGATGGCGCCGATCCGGAGACACGCCCGGTCACCTTTTCCTTCAATGGCGGCCCTGGGTCTTCATCGGTCTGGTTGCATCTTGGCATTCTTGGGCCGCGCCGCGTTCTTTTAGACGACGATGGCTTCGCCCTCCCCCCGCCCCATCGCTTGGTCGACAACGAATGGTCCCTCCTTGACGAGACGGACCTCGTCTTCATCGACCCGGTGAGCACGGGGTACAGCCGGGCCACCGATCCGGAAAAAGCCAAGGCCTTCCACGGCCTGGACGAGGATGTGGAGTCGGTTGGCGAATTCATCCGCCGCTACACCACCGAGTACGAGCGCTGGGCCTCCCCGAAATTTCTCATCGGGGAAAGTTATGGCACCACCCGTGCCGCCGCCCTCTCGCTCTTCCTGCATGACCGGCACGGCCTCTATCTGAATGGCATCATGCTCGTCTCCAGCGTCCTGGATTTTGCCACCCTGCGCTTCAACGAGGACAATGACCTGCCCTTCGTCCTTTTCCTGCCCTCCCTCGCCGCCACCGCCCATTATCATGGCCAACTCGACAAGGACTGGCAGGCCCTGCCGGTCGAGGACGTGCTGCGCCGAGCCGAGGCGTTTGCCACCGGCCCCTACCGGGCAGCCCTCTTTGCTGGGGACGGACTCGACAGCGCCACTTTCCGATCCGTGGCCGGCGAGCTCTCCGCCATGACCGGCATCGACAAGGACACCATTCTGGAATACAAATTGCGCCTCGATGCTTTCGCCTTCTTCCGCCTCCTCCTCAAAGACGAGGGCC
This sequence comes from Verrucomicrobiota bacterium, assembly GCA_041163965.1. GTDB lineage: Bacteria > Verrucomicrobiota > Verrucomicrobiia > Opitutales > Oceanipulchritudinaceae > Oceanipulchritudo. The sequence goes on from JBEAQI010000115.1 coordinate 4,658, forward strand.
TCCAGGTCGGGAGATTCGACGGACGCTACACGGGGGTAGCTCCGGAAAAATGGGAGAGCGGTTGGGGACCGGGCAACTACGACCCCAGCTATAACCAGATTTACGGGGCCTATTCCGCCACCCTCAACGATTATGTTCGGCGTGACCTGAAGTACAAAAGCGACCTGCCCTACGAAATCCTTACCAACGTCCGGCCATGGAACTTCTCGGAGGAGTTCTCCACCCGCTACGTCAATGTCAGTAGTCGCCTCCGGAAAGCTCTCGTCATGAATCCGCACATGCGCGTCCACATCAGCAGCGGTATCTATGACCTCGCTACTCCCTACTTCGCCACCGAGTATACCCTCGACCGGATCTTCGTACATCCCGACCTGAAGGACAACTTTGAGGTCTCCCTATACGCCGGCGGCCACATGATGTACTCGGTCAAAGCGGAACTCGCCAAACAGAAAGCCGATCTCGCCGGTTTCATCCGCCGCAGTATCGGTCAATAAACGGCGCCCCAGCAGCGCCACCCCAGTTCCGTGTCTATATTTCTCTCACGGAGTTTTTTTGAGGGCTAATAGAAACCCTACCCCCGCCGCCTCATGCTCCGTGCCCTCCGTGCCTCCGTGAGAGATAATTCACCTCGCGCAGGGCTCGGGCCCCGCCCATAAACCCATTCTTCTAGGGCCTCGGGTCAAACCCGCCCCGGGCCATCAACGGGACCGGTGAGGATATCGAGAATACGGCCCGCGGCGACCAAGCCCATTGTGGCCGTGACGTGGGTGGCGCTTCCCAGTCCGGTATCGCAGTTCATGCCACCGGGAAGACCGGGCTGAGGTCTTGCGCAGACCGACCCATCCGCGCTCGGAAACCGAGGCACCTCATCGGAATAGACACAGGGAATCTGGAATCGGCCTCTCCCGGCGCGAGGAAACCCGTATTCCGCGCGCAGCTGTTTTCGAACCAGGGCCAGGAGGCGGTCGCCTTCGGTGCGGCTGAGGTCGCTGACCTTGATTTTGCAGGGATCGATCCGTCCGGCCGCACCTCCGACGGAAACCACAAGGCGCTCCCGCCGCTTGGCCGCGGCAAGGAGATGTGCCTTTTGACGCACGCTGTCGATGGCGTCGGCGAGCACATCAAACGGGCTCCCGAAAAGCTCATCCTCCTTGGACTCACCGTAAAAGGCCTTGACCTCCCCAACCCTCAGCGCGGGGTTGATGTGGCGCAGGCGCGCCGCCATCGTCTCCACCTTGGACTGCCCGATCGTTGTGGCAAGGGCATGAATCTGGCGGTTGGTGTTGGTGACGCAAATGTCATCAAGATCCATCAGGGTTATGGCCCCAATGCCAGACCGGGCAAGGGCCTCCGCGATCCACGCCCCGACACCACCGATGCCCACCACCGCGACATGACTGGCGCTGAATCGCTTCAGACTATCCCGGCCATACAGGCGGGCGATTCCCCCAAACCGGCTCTGGTAGTCCGCAGTCTCAAACATGGTCTTCAACTGGGTGGGGCGGCTTCGGCGTCGCGCAGGCGCGCAAAAAAGGCTTCCAACTTGGCAGCATCTTTAACACCCGGGACCTTTTCCACGCCGCTGTTGACGTCAATCATGGCCGCCTGGGTAAAGGCGATGGCCTCGGCAATGTTGTCCGGGCCAAGCCCTCCCGCCAGCACCCATCGCTTGTGCTGATAGAGAAGCGTCCAATCAAGAAAGCGCTGCCAGTTGGTCCCGGCCCGGCCGGTCCCGCCATAGCTGGCCTTGTCATACGCATCCACCACAAAGGTGTCCGCGAACTCCAACAGAATCTGAGGAAAGGCCTCTTCCTCCAAAGGAACTCTGGGGGCCGCCCAAAACGCTTCCTGTCCGACGACCTGCGACCACTCAGCCACCCGCGCAACCGGAATATCCAAATCGAAATGGAGTTGGTAGGCGTCAAATCCATAGGCGAGCAGGTCCTCAAGGACTTCCATCGAGGGAGCGACATCGACCAACACCCGCTTGCCGGGTGGAATGACCGCCAGCAAATCGGGCAGAAGCCTAAGTGGCACGGCCCGCGGCGATTTTGGATAAACAATCACCCCGATGTAGTCGGCCCCCAACCGCAAGGCGGTCTCCGCATCCTCGGGTCGGGTGATTCCGCAGACTTTTACGATCGCGCCCATTGGTCACCCTTGGACTGGCTGAAAAAAGCGGACCAATGCCTCCACCAATGCGTCCACCCCGGGCTCGTCGCACTCGACCGCCACCGGAATCCCCGCGGCCTTCATACGGGCTGTCGTGGCGGGACCAATACTGCACAGGGCGGGGACACGTGCCCCCTTTCGCAGGGAGAGATGCCGGGCCTGCTCCCCAAAGCCCTCCACCGCCGAGGCGCTCGCAAAGACCAGCGCATCCGCCCCTTCCTCGCGAAAACGGGCCGCCACGGGATCATCCGCCAGCGCGCGTAGTTGCGTGGCGTATACTTCCAGCGTGTCGACAATGGCCCGCGCCTCCCACAGCAGTTGGGTCAACTCCGGCCCGTTGCGGTTACCGGTCACCACAAGGACCTTGACGTTGTCAAGGCTCTGCTCGGCTTGCAGGGCCTCGGCCAATCCCTTCGCGGTTGCCTCCGGGGAGACCAGATCCGCCTTCAAATGGTAAGTGGCAAGGGCCTCCTCGGTGCCCTTTCCGATGACCGCGATCCGCACAAATCCCAGAGATCGGATATCCTGGAAGGCCTTGAGGAATGTCTGCATGAAGTACCTCACCCCATTGCGACTGGTGAAGAGCAGCCACTCGTAGGAAGAGAACTCGCGAAAAACCTCCGCCAAGCGTTCCCGCTCAAGGCTTGGGCCCACCTCAATCAGAGGAATGGAAAGGACCTCCGCGCCCAAGGCGGCAAGAGGCCCGGCAAACCGGTCACTGTCATCGGCGGGACGGGTCAGCACAATGCGGCGACCCTGAAGTGTCTGGTTTTCTTTCATGACAATTGCTGCTCAGCCCACTCGCGCAAAGCGGTGTCCCCGCCGTCCCAGAGCGTGTCCGGAACCACGTGGCACCGATACCCGAAGGCCTCATCAAAACAATACAGGCGCCCATCCGCGTAATGCGCAGCCGATGCGGAATGACACCCGCCTCCCATGGCCGCGAGAAAGGCCCGTTCAAGGGAAACAGCCCGCCCGGTCTCCACACAGAGATGCGGCCGAAAATGGACCGCGTCTTCTTCCCTGACCTGCAGTCCGATCGCCCCCTGCCCGGCTGCGGGCACACTGACCTCGATTGGCAGATCCTCAAAGGTCAACCCGGGAAAAGCGTCAATGCCCATGCGAAAAAAGCCGGCCTTGGCCATCACGCTCGCATCGGCGTGCCCCTCCACGAGTTTCTCCAGGCGGGTCTGGATATTGCCGCGGATCTCTTTCCACGCCGCCCCCGGAAAGCGGCCCTTGAGCTGGGCGCGGCGGCGGGGACTGCTGGTCGCAATGAGCCCCGGTTCCACGCCTTCACGCCGCACCAAAACATCATGCGCGGGCGCGCGGGGCAAATAACCCGCCAATGCCACCCCCGCTGGCATCTGCGTTGGAAGATCCTTTGCGGAATGCACCGCCAGATCCGCCTCGCCCGCCACGATCGCCGCCTCCAGAGCAGAAGTGAAGAGCCCCTTGCCACCGCTGGTTTCGAGCGACCATGCCAGCCGCTCGTCGCCCGTCGTGCTCATCGGCAGGACCTCAAAGCGCCAATTTGGACAGGCCTCCTGCAAGGCTGCCACCGCCAGTTCGGTCTGCCGCATCGCCAAGGGCGATTTGCGGGTCGCCACCCGGATCACGCGTTCACTCATCCTCACCGTACGTCGCCTTCCGGCCAGCCCGCCGGCCTATGCTGAATAACCGGCTTGGGCGCCCTTAAGGTTGCGCTTTTTCACCCACGGCATCAGACTGCGCAAACGCTCGCCGGTCTTCTCAATGGGATGCTTCGCGCCTTCCTTTTGGAAAGCTTTGTACGTGGGGTACCCCTTCTCCGCTTCCCGGATCCATTCGCGCGCGAACTTGCCGTTCTGAATCTCTTCGAGAATCTTTTTCATCGCTCGCTTGGAGGAGGCGCCAATCACCCGCGGTCCGCGGGTGTAGTCCCCGAACTCGGCCGTCTCGGAAATGCTGAAGCGCATCCCGCTGATCCCGGACTCTACCATCAGGTCGACAATCAACTTCAGCTCATGAAGGCACTCAAAGTAGGCCATTTCGGGCTGATAACCGGCTTCCACCAAAGTTTCGTAGCCCGCTTGCACCAGGGCGCTGGCGCCACCGCACAGCACCGCCTGCTCCCCGAAGAGATCGGTCTCAGTCTCTTCACGGAAGGAGGTTTGAATGACACCGGCCCGCGCGGACCCGATTCCCTTGGCCCATGCCAGGGCGATATCCTTGGCGTTCTTGGCCGACCCCTTCAGCACTGCGATAAGGGCAGGAACCCCCTTGCCCTCCAAATACTGGGCCCGCACAATGTGGCCCGGGCCCTTCGGGGCCACCATGATCACACTGATCCCGGCCGGCGGGACAATCAACCCGTAGTGCACCGTGAACCCATGGATAAACACAAGGGTTTTGCCCTTCGTGAGATTCGGCTCGATCTCTGTTGTGTACACGGCCTTTTGCTTCATGTCCGGCACCGCCAGCATGATCACATCGGCTCGCTTCACCGCTTCCGCCACCTCGACCACTTCAAAGCCCAGCTTTTGCGCCACCGGGATGGATTTGCTTCCCTTGTACAGGCCCACGAGAACCGTCATTCCGCTCTCCTTCAAATTCAAGGCATGAGCATGTCCTTGGGACCCAAAGCCGATGACAGCCAAGGTCTTGTTCTTGATGACGCGCAAGTCAGCGTCTTTCTCAGTGTATACTTTTGCGGGCATTGTCTGTTGTCTTTTTCGTGTTAATTAAACGGTTTAAAGTTCAAGTTTGCGGTTACGCCGTAGGGCCGCCGTCCCCGTCCGCGCCATCTGTTTGATCCCGAACGGAGTGACCATTTCAAGAAATCCATCAATCTTATTCTGGCGGCCCGTCATCTCAATGATCAAGCTGCGGGGCGAAACATCGACGATGTTGGCCCGAAATATTTCGCAGATCTGCAACAACTCTGCTCGCTTTCCACCGTCCGCGGCCACTTTCACCAGCACCAACTCGCGCGCCGCGAATTGCCCCTGCCCGAGATCATCCACCTCAATCACATCCACCAGCTTGTGAAGCTGCTTGATCGCTTGGTCAAGCTGCTGGGTGTCCCCCTTGACCGTGGCCGTGATGCGCGAGTAGCGCTCATCATGGGTCGGGGCGACGTTCAAGGTGTCTATATTGAACCCGCGCCCGCTGAACATGCCTGCCACACGGGCAAGCACCCCAAATTTATTTTCCACTAAAACCGACAGGGTGTGTCGCATGCTATTCCGTTTTTCATGGCATCCGCGAAGCCGCACGGGACCCACTTCCGGCCCGCCGATGCCCGTTTGTCTGTATCGAAATCATATGGTCCCAAAACTCAGACCATTCAACCCATGTCCCCCCCATTGCAAGCAAATAAGCGACCGTGCGCCGCGTCGCGCCAACAACGAAAAAAAGCCCCGGCTCGCGCCGGGGCTTTACCTCACTCCTGATATCCAAACAACCAAGTTAATCAATATGAAGACTGATTCAGTCTGTATCGGCTATGACGGGCCCACTCCGGAAAATGTTCAGATTTTTCGTGCTTTTCCTCAACCAGGCGGACAGCTTTCCGGAATGACTGAATTCCAACGACCCGACAACCGGCCCCGGGCCGCCCTACGCCCGGTGTCCTTCGTCCCGGATTTCGCGCCCCACGCCAGTGGCTCCGTTCTCGCCTGTTTTGGAAACACCCGCGTGATCTGCGCCGCCACCCTCGAAAAAGGCGTCCCGCGCTGGATGCAGAGCCAGGGAGTGGAAGGGGGCTGGATGTCCGCGGAGTACAGCATGCTCCCCTATTCCACCCTCGACCGAAAGCCAAGGGACATCGCCAAGGGCAAACAGGACGGCCGCTCCGTGGAAATCCAACGGCTCATTGGACGCAGCCTGCGGGCGGTGGCCGACTTACAGCGCCTCCCCGGCCATACCCTTTGGGTGGATTGCGATGTCCTCCAAGCTGACGGCGGCACCCGCACTGCGGCCATTACCGGCGCATGGGTCGCCGCCGAGATTGCCTGCCAGCGCGCCATCCGCAAGGGCAGTCTTGAGCAATCGCCCTTCTCCGATAGCGTCGCCGCGGTCAGCGTCGGCATCCTTCAGGAGATGGTCCTCCTCGACCTGTGTTATGTGGAGGACCGGGACGCGGACGTGGACGCCAACATTGTCATGACCGGCGGCGGCCGGTTCGTGGAGACCCAGGCCTCCGGTGAGGAGGCCACCTTCTCGCACGGCCAACTCACGGAATTGCTGAAAATGGCGGAGGCAGGCATCGCCGAGCTCACCGGGTACCAGCTAGCCGCCCTGCAAGCCGCCCTTTCGGACTGATCTTCGGAGAAAAGATTTGTCACTTCCGAGGACTGCCTCATCCAATTGAATTCACTCGCAAAATCATGAACATTCACGAGTTTCAAGCCAAGGAACTGTTCGCCCATTTCGGGATCCCCGTCGCCAAGGGCGTCGCGGTCAAGTCGGCGGACGCGTTTGAAAACGCGCTGGGACAACTGCCGGAGGGACCGGTCGTCGTCAAAGCTCAAATCCACGCCGGGGGACGCGGCAAAGGAACCTTTACGTCGGGGTTTAAGGGGGGCGTTCACGTCTGCAAGAGTCACGCCGAGGCCAAGGCCGCGGCCTCCGCGATGCTGGGCGAAGTCCTTGTCACGCACCAGACAGGTCCGGAAGGCAAGCGGGTCAAAACGCTCTATTTTAATGAGCCCTGCGATATCCAAAAGGAATACTATCTAGCCATCACACTCGACCGGGCCAGCAGTCGGGCCGTTATCATTGCCTCGACGGAAGGAGGAATGGACATCGAGACCGTTGCCGCCGAGACGCCCGAAAAAATCACCCGTGTTTTCATTGATCCGGCAACGGGTCTGCAAGCGCATCACAAGCGTACCGTGGCCTTCGGACTTGGCTTCTCCGATAAGGAGCAACTCAAGCAAATGGATACCCTTCTGACCGGGCTCTACCAGCTTTACTGGGAAAAGGACGCCAGCCTTGTGGAGGTCAACCCGCTCATCACCACCCCGCAAGGGCGTATCATCGCCCTCGACGCCAAAGTGGGATTTGATGACAACGCCCTCTATCGGCACCCGGACATTACGGCGCTGCGGGACCTCGACGAGGAAGATCCGAAAGAAGTGGAGGCCAGCAAACACGGGCTCAGCTACATCGCTCTGGATGGCAACATTGCCTGCCTCGTCAATGGCGCCGGCCTTGCCATGGCCACCATGGACATCATCAAGCACTTCGGGGGCAATCCCGCCAACTTCCTTGACGTAGGGGGCAGCGCCAGCGAAGCCGCGGTCACCGAGGCCTTCAAAATTATCCTCAGCGACCCCAAGGTGGAGGGCATCCTCGTCAATATCTTCGGCGGAATTATGAGCTGCCGCATCATTGCCAACGGCATCATTGCCGCCGCCAAGAACGTCGAGATCACCGTCCCGCTGGTGGTCCGCCTTGAGGGCAACGAGGTTGAAGAAGGCAAGGCCCTCCTACAAGCCAGTGGCCTGAAGCTGGAATCAGCGGACAGCCTCAGCGATGCCGCGCGCAAAGTCGTCGACCGCGTCGCTGCCACCCATCACTGATCACCCTTTCCATCTCACCCATCATGTCGGTTCTAGTCGGTAAACACACACGCGTCGTTGGCCAGGGCATCACCGGTACCTTCGGTAGCCTGCACGCACGCAAAAACATGGAATACGGAACGCAGTACGTCGCGGCCGTCACCCCGGGCAAGGGAGGACAGCAGTTTGACGGACTCCCGATCTTCAACACGGTCCGCGAAGCGGTGGAGAAGGAGGGCGCCAACACGAGTGTCATCTTTGTCCCACCGCCCTTTGCCGCGGACGGCATCCTCGAGGCCATCGAGGCCGGCATTGAGCTGGTCATCTGCATCACCGAGGGCATCCCGGTGCGGGACATGGCCATCGTCAAGGACGCTCTGGCCAAGTCCAAGACGCGCCTCATCGGCCCCAACTGCCCGGGCATCATCACACCCGGCGTCTGTAACATCGGTATCATGCCAGGCTACATCGCCCGTCCGGGAAAAATTGGCGTAGTTAGCCGTTCGGGAACGCTCACGTACGAGGCCGTCTTCCAAGTCACGGAGCGTGGCCATGGGCAGAGCACCTGCATCGGCATCGGAGGGGATCCCATCAACGGCACCAGCCACACCGACGCTGTTCGTCTCTTTAACGAGGATCCGGATACGGAAGCGATCATCATGATCGGCGAAATCGGCGGCACCGCGGA
>JBEAQI010000116.1:0-5256 GCA_041163965.1 Verrucomicrobiota bacterium
AGCCGGAAAATGCCTACGTCAGGGATTTCAACATCCTTCTGGTGCGCGAATTTTTTCAGGCGTTTGCGAATGCGGCCGGTGCCAATCTGCACATTGAACTGTTGCACGGAAATGAGCCGCACCACATCGCGGAAAGCATTTTCAAGGCTTTTGGCCGAGCTCTGGCGCAAGCTGTGGCGGCCAATCCGCGTCGCCTTGGCAAAGTACCATCGACCAAGGGGCTTCTCGAATAGAGGGACACGGCCTTTTTTTTGGCGCTTGTCCTTGAATGTCGGCTGGATATGCTGCGCTCATGTTTAGAGGATTTGTTTATTCCATTCTGGCAGTTTCCTTCTTTCTCACCGGGTCCGTTTTTTGGATGCTTCGACAGGATTTTTCTGATGAAGCGATGGTTTTTCAGGGCGGTTGGATACTTCTGGTCAGCTTCTTTGCGGTGGGGCCTCTCTTTTTTGTATTAGGATACTGGCACCATCGGCGGCTGCATAAAGCTGAACCCCAGTGGGACGCTGAGATTGGAGAGTAGGTGAGAAGGCTTGCAGGCGGGCGGTCTTGTTCGCAACTTCGCTGCCTATGACAGTTGCGGAAGCGAAGTCCCCGGAGTTGGCGATCATCGACTACGGAATGGGTAATCTGAGGAGCGTGGAGCGCGCCTTGGTCGCGGTGGGGGGGGCCGTCAGGCTGGTGGACGCGCCGGACCAAGTCGGCGCCGCAAAGGCCTTGGTGTTTCCCGGGCAGGGGGCTATTGTGGATGCCATGGCCCGCTTGAGGGACAAGGGCTGGGATAACTTTATTCGTCATTGGATTCTCCGAGATCAGCCTTTCTTTGGAATCTGCCTTGGTTTGCAGGCCCTGTTTGAGCAGTCTGAAGAGGGACACACCGGCGGACTCGGGATCCTCGGAGGAAGCGTTCGCCGTTTCTCATTCGGTAATGGATCTGGCATTAAAGTTCCCCACATGGGATGGAACACCGTTGAATTTGCGGACGCGGATGACCTCCTCGTCGATATTCCCATGACCTCAAGCCATTTTTATTTTGTGCACAGTTACTATGTGGTGCCGGAGGATAAGCGCTTGATCTGGGGACGGACCTGCTATGGTGGTTTGACCTTTTGCAGCGCCATTCGCAGGGGCAACCTGTTTGCCACCCAATTTCATCCCGAGAAATCTCAGCAAGTAGGGCTGAGGCTATACAGGAACTTTGTCAGATCCCTTTAGAGCCGCAACTTCCTGCGAGATTCGCGCTTTGAAAGTTGCCTTTGCGGAAGAATTGTCACACCTCTGGGGCATGACTATGAATCCCAAGGCCACTTTGATCTTAGAGGACAAACAATACGAATTTCCGGTGATCGTCGGCTCTGAAAATGAAAAGGCGGTCGATATCCGGAACATGAGAAAGGAGACCGGTTACATCACTTTTGATGATGGATACGGCAACACTGGATCCTGCCTCAGTAACATCACATTCATTGACGGTGAAAAAGGCATTTTGCGCCACCGTGGAATTCCTATCGAGCAGTTGGCGCAAAACTCGACCTTCCTCTGTACGGCTTATTTGATTATTTACGGTGACTTGCCCACTGAAACCCAATTGAAGGCCTTTCGGATGAAGGTCGCTTCGGAGGCCAGCCTGCACGAGGATTTTAAGCATCATTTTCAAGGTTTTCCAGCCAACGCCCATCCCATGGCGGTGCTTAGCTCGATGCTTAATTCGCTTGGATGCTATTATCCGAAAATGTCCAGCAATGACCGAGAGCAAGATTTGGAGCATTTTGATGCCACCGCGGCCCTGCTGATTTCCAAGGTGCGGACGATTGCAGCGATGACCTATCGCATGAGCCAGGGGTTGCCTTACAATTATCCCCGGAAGGATCTGCGGTATGTCGAAAACTTCCTTCATATGATGTTCACGAGGCCCTACGAAACGTATGAAGTCTCGCCTGAGGTTGCTGATGCGCTGGACCTCTTTTTCCTTCTCCACGCGGACCATGAGCAGAATTGTTCCACTTCCACGGTGCGAATGGTGGCCAGTGGGGGCGCCAACCTATTTGCCTCGGTTTCAGCGGGTGTCTGCGCTCTATGGGGACCCTTGCATGGCGGAGCCAATGCCGCCGTCATCAAGATGCTTCAGGAAATACATGACAGTGGGGACGATGGCAGTCGGTTCATCGAGGCCGCGAAAAACGGCAAGGCGCGGTTGATGGGGTTTGGGCATCGCGTCTACAAAAATTACGATCCCCGGGCCAAGATTTTTGGGAAAGCGGCGGAGCGGGTGTTGAAGTCCTTGGGCGTCAAGGATCCGCTGCTGGAGATCGCCCGACACTTGGAGCAATCTGCTTTGGAGGACGACTATTTTGTGGAGCGTAAATTGTATCCAAACGTCGACTTCTACAGTGGGATTGTCCTCAAGGCGATCGGCATTCCGGTTGATATGTTCACGGTCATGTTTGCGATCGGGCGCATGCCGGGCTGGATTGCCAACTGGAAAGAGATTGCCGAATCTTCCAAGCGGATCCATCGGCCCCGCCAGATCTACACCGGGCCGGTAAACCGCTCTTTTCTGCCGATTGAAAATCGCTAGGGGCGGACTGCTTATTGCCCTTTGGCGGAGCCGGGGTCCTGCCGCATGGCTTCTTCCATGGTTAGCCCAGTGAATTTCTTGATCCCTCCCAGAACGGCGAAGAGGACAATTCCGATGAAGAGCATCGACGGCAGGGCGATGACCACAAAAGACCACCCGGTCATCGCTCCTACCTCGGCATTGAATTGAGCGGCGTCCACCTGTGGCTCCGTTTTCACAAAGTGCCGCGCCAAAATAAAGTTCAGGGTAGCACTAATAAAGAATGAGCAGGAAAGCAGGACCGTTGTCTTGCGAAGCAAGGCCTCCATGGCCTTGCTTTTGCCGTTCGTGAGCAACGCTTTCTGGATCCGTTCCACATCAAAAAAGGCTGGTGAGTAGACGAAGACGCGAATGAGTGGGAAACGCGTGAAAGCGGAGATGAGAATCGCGATTCCAATGATTGCGGGGATCGAGGTTTCTTTTACGATAAACCAGAAACGCGGCAGCTCCAGCAAGCCAACACCTCCGGTCAGGAGCACGCTCACAAAACCCAGAATGGAAATGAAATTTACTTTATTTCGGTGCCTCAAATCATAAAAGAAGTATGCAATCGGTCCCGATAAGGCGGCGGCCAAAATCCACTTTGGACTATCCAGAAACCGGTCGCCCTGAGTAAGCAGAAGGACGGGTAGCACAATATTGAGCAGCAGGCTGAAGCCTGAACGTTCGCTCTTCACCGGACTGGGGTTTTCGCTTTTCATTTTTAAGGGGGGATGCTTAACCTTGCGGTCATGAAGGCAAGTCCCATCCGCTGTCTTGTTTCGGCTGGACCGACGAGGGAATTTTTTGATCCCGTCCGTTTTCTCAGCAATCCTTCCAGCGGTAAGATGGGATACGCTCTGGCGCATGCCGCGGCGATCCGTGGTTGGCAGGTCGAATTGATCAGTGGACCGGTATCGCTGGAGGTGCCGCCCGCCGTAACCTGCACGCCGGTGGTGACCGGGGCGGAAATGTTCGCCGCGCTGAAGGCGCGCTTTTTGCAATGCGATGTGCTCATCATGACCGCGGCGATCATGGATTATCGGCCCCGTCGGATGGCGCCATCCAAGATCAAAAAGGCCGCCTTGGAAATGGTCATCGAAATGGAGCCTGTCCCCGATATTCTCGCGAGTCTTGCAAAGGTGCGGCGCCCCGGTCAGGTCCTTGTTGGATTTGCGGCCGAGACCGATGACCTTGATGCCCACGCCCGCGAAAAGCTCGCCCACAAGGGGGCTGATTTTATTGTAGCCAATCAGATTGGAGGCGAATCGTGCGCGTTTGGCAAAGACGTCAACACCGTTCATGTGTATCGGACGGGTGCACCGGTTTTGCAGCTCGGGCCTGCCCCCAAAACGGTCATCGCGGAGCGCCTAATCGATCTTTTTGGTCTTTCCCTCGAGACCGCTATGGAGCCGTATTCATCAGGTGAGTCCCATGCCGAAGCGAAGTGATCCCATCGACGCTCTTGTCGAACGCGTTGGCGAACTCGACGCCGCGAACCGGGCCAATCTCATTGCTCGTTTGGCCCGCGAACGCCGCCTTTTGAAAACGGTCGTCAACACCTTGAGGGAAGGCGTGATTGTGCTGGAGGCCTCTGGACAGATGGAGTACGCCAATCCGGCCGCTCTTCAGATGCTTGGACTCAGAGAGGGCGATCTCGGGGAACTCACTCTTTGGCGCGCAGTGCCGGATCTGCGCCGGACCATGGATTTGTCATGGAAGGGCTTTCTCAAGGATGGGGCCAACGTGTCCCGCGAATTGGAACTTTCGTATCCACAGAAGCGTATCGTCCGCCTGTATTTTGTTCCGATTGATGAGGTCTTGGAAGAAACGGTCCAGGTCTCGCGGTTCGCCGTTATTCTTTCCGATATCACTCAGGAAAGGGTGAAAACGCTGAAAGAAATAGAGAATGAGCGAGTCAAATCGATTCTTGAGTTGTCGGCGGGCGTCGCCCACGAGCTCGGTAATCCGCTCAACTCCCTAACCATTCACCTTCAGCTCATGCAGCGTCAGTTGAGGAAGCTGGAAGACGCGGTGCCTGCGGACAAATTCGGCCGGTCCTTGGAAGCCTGCGCCAAGGAGGTGGAGCGGTTGGATGGGATCATTCGTCATTTCCTGGAGGCGGTTCGGCCGACTGCCCCGCAATTACAAGATGTCGATTTGATCGGCCCTCTGGAGGAATCGATCCGCTTTCTAGGGCTGGAGCTCGAAGGGGCTGGCATTCGCGTCGACATTGAGCTGGGTCGAACATTGCCCCTCATCCAAGGAGATCGTGACCAAATCAAGCAGGTCTTTTTCAATATCGTGAAGAATGCGAGGCAGGCCATGAAGGCCGGGGGTACGATCCGGATCCGCGCCTTCAGCGATGACGAGTACGTCTATGTGCAGATTGGAGATTCAGGGGAGGGGATGAGCGAGGAATCCCTTGCCAAGGTCTTCGAGCCCTACTTTACCACAAAGCGCGATGGCCATGGTTTGGGAATGATGATTGTGGAGCGGATTATGCGTGACCATGGTGGGCAGATTGGTATCGACAGCCGTCCGGGCGTGGGGACGCTGGTGACGCTCCAATTTCCCCAAAAGCATCGACGGTTGCGCCTCTTGGAGAGTCGCTAGGGGCGCATGGATCCCGTTTCGAGGAAGCGTTGGTGCATATTGAA